>JAHRXB010000299.1 GCA_019104905.1 Bdellovibrio sp. | reverse complement strand
TTCAATCGTAGCGGTGTTGTCGCCGTGACCACCAACCACATCGCCAAAGCCATGGATATCAGCCCGGGCAATCTCTATTTCCACTATGACAATAAGGAAGAGATTCTCGAAGAGCTTTTCAAGCGTATGGCGAAGGATACCTACGATGTATGGCGTCCTCGTCGCACGAAAAAGGTGACTCCGCTAGATTTCATCAATCAGAACTTTGAGCTTTATTGGCGCTACCGCTTCTTTCATCGGGAGATGTATGCCCTTCGTCGTAAGGATCAGCAGTTAGCCAAGATGTGGAGAAACCATATCCAAAAGATGATGAAGTTGATGGTGATCCTCTACCGCCAGTGGGTGAAGGATGGCAAAATGATGAAGATCGCCGAGGTCTCAGAGATGCAGTATATCGCTGAGTCTCTTTTGGCGATGGCGACGACCTTCTTGCAGTTCTTTGAATCCGCAGAAAAGATGGCTGGAAAGCGCAGCATCGAGCGGGGAAAACGTCACGTGGCCCGTCTTCTTTTGCCCTATACAGCTGGCGAAACAAAGAACGAGTTTGAAAAATTTCTAAAGTCCTAGCCAAAAATGTCACCTGAGCTCCAATTTAAGGGGCCCTCAGGTGGCAAGATCGTTGCTTTAGTCAGAGTCATCACGAAAGGCTCTGACTATGAAAACTGTCGCAACATTCATCGCAATCGTTCTCTTCGCCTCGAACTCTTTTGCATCCTCTCAGTGTGCACAGTTAAAAGCCGAACTCAAAGCCATGCAATCAGCCCAGCAGCAGATCATGGCAAGTCTTGTGAACAATCATGAATCATTCGCTTCCTCTTTAGAGGAGTATTCTACTGTTGTGAAATCGGCCAAGGGGTCTTCAGTAAAGGTCGTCTCGTCACAGATGGATGAATCCGCTCAAGCCTTCCGTTCGCGTGGGCTGCAGGGGAAAAAGATGGCCGTGAAACTTCAAAACGCCACGGGAGATCTTTTAGCGCGTGTTGCTTCTTGTCTTAAATAGCTCTGATATGCGTGCTCGGGGGAGAACGCATAATAGTTTCTGAGTAAGGCGGCCGAATGAAGTAGGTCGCCTTTACTTTTTTGAGGGGCCTTTTGTTTCAAAATGAGATGAAGTCGGCTTAAAAATCGCGGGGGCCTTGAGTTTCCGCGTTCTTGCGATAAAATATAACGCACTGCGAATCCGCTAAAAATACCACCAGAATGACGGCTGTAATTTAAGAAACTGACCAGGGATCTCTCCAGTGTGGACTCTCGGGTCGGCGCATCTATGGCCCCATTCATGGAATCGTTAGGATTTTCATAGATTTGTTTAATTTTAAGTTAATGTAAGATTTTTTTCTTGCAAAACTTACACGGGTAGAACTTAATAGGTCAGTTCCAAATTGGCACTTATGCTGGAAGGAACAGGGGGGCAATATGGCTATCTCTGAAAAGCTTGTCACTGAATGTAGACAGAAGCTTTTGCAATCGAAGCAAGACATCCTCAACAGAGTGAAAGAGGCTCGATTGAACTTGGACCAGAACGAGGAAAAGGGTGGAGACGAAGGCGACCAAACGGTCCGCGTCCTTGCTGAACAGGAATTTCTCAGCATGCACGAACGACTCCGCTCACAATTGATGGAAATCGAAAGCGCTTTAGCTCGTATTGAGAGTGGGGCTTTTGGTTACTGCGAAGAAACAGAAGAGGAAATCGAGCCAGAAAGACTTCGCGCGATTCCTTGGACAAGACTTAGCATTGAAGGTGCTGAGATTCGCGAATCCATGAACAAACGCTACGCTCGCGGCTAAGAACACGACGTAGTTTAAATTTAGACATATCTCGAGGGGATTATAAGGGGATTCTGCTTTGCGGAGTCCCCTTTGTTTTTTTAAGTCAGATGTTCGTTTTTAGGGAGTCCCCAAGGGAAAACTAAAATTTACGAATGAGACCCACGACGATGCCGCGAATTTCGACTTCATCAGGAGAATACCACATGGATTTCATTGTGGAGTTGGACGGACGAAGTTCAACCAACTTTTCAGAGCTTCCACTGTCGGGACGAGCTCTGACATAGAATCGTTTCACCGTGGCTTCGTTGTCGACGGTAGCAACGATAATGTCTCCGTTGTTTGCAGAATCTTGCTTTTGAATCAAAATAATATCTTCATCAAAAATACCATCTTCGATCATCGAATCGCCCTGTACTTTCAAGGCAAAAGATTTTGAAGGATTTCTGACCATTGAGGGAGGGACGTCCACGAATTCATCGTGTTTTAAGGCTTCAATAGGTTGTCCCGCTGCCACCTTCCCGAGAAGGGGAAGAGACAGGATCTCATCACGTGCCTGGAGGAGCTGTGTGCGGTGAGATCCTGTCGCCGTCGAGACCTTTTTTGATTGAAGATGCTCTTGCACAGCAGACGCTGAGTGAAGCACCTGGATCGCTCGCTTCTGACCTTGAGGATTTTCGATGTAACCCTTGCTCGTCAGTTGCTTCAAATAATTCTGAACTGAATTAAACGAAGCCAAGCCAAAGTGATCCTTAATTTCTTGATATGACGGAGAAACTCCTGAACTTAAGATGTGACCCTCGATAAACTCGAGGACCGATTTTTCTTTAGGTGTCAGTGGGGGGAGGGGCAATTTCTTCGTCATAACTTACATATGAACTTACAGTGTAAATAATATGTAAGTCAAGCCCCTCTTTTAAATTATTTTGAAAGGTCTAGGTTGGCTTAGCGCTCCAAAAGGAATCCGACACTGCACTCTTCGGCTAAGATCCCGGGTTCGCTGGCAATGGCCCGTGATTGGGGAGCTTTTCTGAGCTCGGCTATCGCATTAGCTTTGGGGGGATTGAACCATTGGGTCAACTTTTGAGGAATGGGTCGTACTTTGAGCATGGCGGAATCGATGCGCGGAAGGACCAAAAACCACAGTCGACGGGACTCCATTTTCTGAGGGGTTCTATAGCTGACAATGGTTTCAATGATATTCTGATTCTGAGGATAAACGCACAAAGTATCTGCTGAAGGCAGATGGTCTTTCCAATGAGCGGCAAAATCCTCAATGGGTCTGTTTGTAAATCCGGAAAGACGCAGATATTCAATCATGCTTGAAAGAGCCTTTTCTTTGGGTTCACAGAAGCCACTTTCAAACTGCAAAAGTTTTGAATCAACTTGAGTCTCATAGAAAAGAGAGCCCAAGCTGATCTTCTTCGAGGATGTGTCTTGTCCGAGGGCCGCTGAGGCAAACTCAAGGTTGCCATTTTTTCTAAGAAGTCCGTTCCAGCCAGACTTTCCCAATGAAGGAATCGCGGCCAGCGCATTGTTGCCTTTAGAAAAATCCAAATCCAATGCAAAAGCAGAGTCTTCTTTTGCAGTAAAATAAATATTCGTCTTGCTAAAGTTCGCGTCGCCCCAGCCGGGATACATCCAACCAGCACAGCCATAGATATTCCATTGGCAGAGAGGTCCCGAGGAGGCAGCAGTTTCAGAAATTTCTGTGGGCTTTGAAAAACTATTATAGACGGTGGCCCCGCTGGCGACGCTGGTGCAGTTGCTACCCAGACAGACTTGATAATTCATGACGGCGTTGGTTTGGGTCGAGACTTCGCTGTTGACGGTGCAACTTCCTGCATAGGCGGCCAAAGAATAGCGGCCGGGATTTACTTGAAAGTCGAAAGTGCCGCCACTATTGATGGTCACATTATAGAAGCTTTGTGCTCCGTAGACGCCGCTAAGATGAATGCGAGCGGAGGAGGCTCCACATTCGGCGCCGACAATCACACTTCCACGAATGGTAGAACCACCACTGACAGAGACGCGGGATTCACCTTCAATGTTGGAGCTTTTTGAGCAGCCACTGAGATATGCAGCTAGCGCCAAACTTAAGACATACTTAAACATGAAAGTCCCCCTCAGGTTTTAGATTATCGAGGCCTGCAAAGCAGGACAAGTCTAGGTCTAAAACCGGGGAGGAAGATTAACGAAGTTGGCTCAGGCAAGAGGAAAGAGACGCGTGAGCGTAAGGAGATAAAGAGACGAAAGTCTTGCCTGTAGCGGACTCCAGGCTTTCTACATAGAGCTCGGAAGCGTCGCTGATTCTCTCAATCATGCAACCTACTTTTTGCGCCTGAGGGCCGACAAGAGCTTTAACAAGACACATGCGGTTTCTCAACGAGCAGCGAATGCTTTCAAATTGAACTTGCGCGGGATTGATTTGATTCATGGCCTGAAGAAGTTGTCCCTCTTCTTGAGCAGAGATAAATGCCAAAGACGGGGAGCTGGTGAATGAAATCAAAGAAATGAGGAAAAGGATGAGTTTTTTCATAGAAGCCTCCTTGTTATGAACTACGCTCCATGGCTAGTTCTAACAAGAAGCTCTATAATAAGTAAAAGGCATATAAAGAATCTAGATATTCATTTATTGAATATTACTGGGCTTTCGGGCATTCTTTCTTATTTTCCACGCAAGCCGGTTTTTCGAATCCAGCGACAACAGGTTTGGCTTCAGAAGCCACACTGCGAGACTGAACGGCGGGCACAGGTGTGGTATTTTTGGCATAACTAATCGGAGTCATCGAGCAATTCTGATAAAACAGTATCACGATGGGATTTACCACCAACATCGCTACAAAACTAAAGCTACCTCGATTCACCATAGGGACCTCCACCTGGGGCTAAATTGTCACACTTGGTACATTACGGACGAAAGGCTTTAAGACTTTAGTCAAAATCTAGTGAATCTCAGCTTGATTCAAAAAAAGCCACTTTCTCAACTTGAGAGAATGAAAAGACCCAGAGATAATGGGGAAGTGATGACGGGGTATATGAAGACATTCATTTTTAGTCTGATATTTATGTCGGTCGTGGGGGCAAAAGCGGATTTTGCCAATCTTTCCCAGGACTGTGTTAACGATCTTAAGAAATTCCCAGGCGCGTGGGATGACAAACTCTTAAAGCAAGCTTGCGAACGGGTTTTAGTGAACTCCTTGTGTGTGAGTTCAGAGGGGCGACCCATTTATCACTATGATAAAGTGTCCTCAACGCCAGGGGCGAAGAAGGTCTTAGTATTTAGTTTGATCCATGGAGATGAAACTCCCGCAGGGACTGTTGGTCGTTATTGGATGGAGCGCTTGGAGGGGATTGATCCTCGCAATACTTGGCGCGTGATTCCCGTGTTAAATCCGGATGGCGTAAAATATAAGACTCGCACAAATGCCAATAAGATTGATATCAACAGAAACTTCCCCACAAAAGATTGGTCGACGGGTGCGATTGAAAACTGGAAACGCACGACGAAATCAAATCCCCGTCGTTTTCCGGGGGCAGAAGCGGGGAGCGAACCTGAAACTAAGTGCGCTCTTTACCACCTTGAAGATTTTCAGCCTGATTTTATTGTCTCAGTTCATACGCCATTAAAGGTTTTGGATTTTGATGGGCCGAAGGTGTCCCCGCCGCCCAAGTTTGATTATCTTCCATGGAAATCGCTTGGGAACTATCCCGGCAGTTTGGGACGCTATATGTGGTTGGAAAGAAAGACGCCTGTTTTGACCATGGAGTTGAAAGAGAATCTTCCCCCGAATCTGGCTCCCTTTGAAAGACTCCAAGATATCATCGGTTCTTTAGTGAAGTTGGAGACTGAGAGGGATACCAGGCCGACGGCCTCGCCCCCTACGAGCTTTCTCCCAGTAGCCTTAGAACATTAATCGTTAAACCAAACAAAAATGGAAACGGGACATGATCCAAAGACCAAGTCCCGTCTCGTACGGTCCTCAAAGAAAGTGAACATTGCGAATCTGAGACTTCTCACATCATCGCGGATTCATTCTTGAGAGACCGTTTCATTTGCAGTATATCGCTATCGTCATCGAATGAAAGATCCAGTGGCAAAAATCATTTGCCTTAGAATGCAAAGAGTTCTTTTAGATTCTGATCGATTTCGGTCGTTATATTGAGTTTCAAAGCCCCTAAATTTTCTTTTAATTGCTCGATACTTGTAGCCCCAAGGATCACACTGGTCAGATGGGGTTGGGCCGCCAACCAAGCTAAGGCCAGTTGCCCGCGTGTGCATCCTAGCGCATCGGCGATCTTCTTCATGTCCCGAACTTTCTGTACATTCTTTTCAGTGTAAAGAGATTCTTTCAACCAATCCACGCGCGACAGGCGTCCCTCGCTGACGCCGTTGTCGTACTTTCCTGTCAGCATTCCGGAAGCCAAAGGGGACCAGGTGACAAGTCCCATGCCGTGTTGAAAAGCTTTGGGGCGGACGTCGGTTTCAAATTTTTCTCGCGCAATAAGACTGTATTGAGGTTGTTCGACTTGGGGTTTGTAGTACCCCCAGCGTTCGCAGATATCCATGGCTTCTTGGATTTGGGCCGCAGTCCACTCGCTGGTTCCCCAATAAAGAATTTTTCCATGGTGAATAAGGTCATCCATGATACGCACGGTTTCTTCAACAGGAGTTTCGGGATCATAACGATGGCAGAAATAGATATCCAGATATTCTGTGCCTATGCGCTGCAAACTTTTATTCACGGATTCTAAGATGTGCTTTCGTGAAAGTCCCTTGTCATTGATGTCATCACTCATCGGCCAGAAGACTTTGGAAGAAATCACCAATTCGTGACGAGGAAAGTCCTTGAGAGCGGCTCCCATAATTCTTTCCGATTCCCCTTTGGCATAAATATCGGCGATATCAAAAAAGTTAATTCCAGATTCATAGGCCAGGTGCAGAATGCTGCGTACGGAAGTGAAGTCTTTGACGGTGCCCCCGAAGGTTGTCCAGCCGCCAAGTGAGAACGAACTCAACTTCAGTCCTGAGCGACCAAGATTGCGATAGGGCATATTGGGATTGAACATCGGGGCCTCCTTCTGGAAGCCCCATTATCTTAATGAAGAAGGGACGGTTGCAAGTAATGATTGATTTCGATAAGTCGATCTTGCTGACTGACGACGCTATCTTGAATCGCGACCAACTCTTTGAGTAGATTATCTTTGGCAGCCTTAATAGCTTGATAGATGTCTTCATGGACACCTTCGGCTTCGACGGTTGTCCCACTTTCGTTTAAGACAATGGCGATCCGATAGAGTTTTTTGAGTCCCTCGGGAGTAAACTCCTTCCCGTCTGTTTCATACTGAATCGCCAGTTTTCTGGGGTCTCTGGCGACGACAGCAACGACGGTTTGTGGAGTTACAAAGGGCTCAAAGTCAGCAATCTGTTGATAGATAAATGACTTAACTTCCGGGTTTTGTTCAATAAGTTGTATGGTGGGATTTAGAAGAGTCGTCATAGGCGGCCTCCTTTTCCTCTGCTCTTATTGTAACAATGGGGTCGAAATTTGTCTGGTCAAGTTCGGGAGATTTCAAAAAAATATTTGAAAACCAATAGGTTTGCATTAGAATCCCGGACCTGGACTGAGGTCATGTTTCAAATTGATATGGGCACTACGAAAACTGAAATAAAGTTAGATTCATCTTGGAAGAAAAGGCTGGAAGGCGAGTTTGCTACGGAACGTATGCAGCGCCTGAAGTCTTTTCTTTCTGAGCAGTATAAATCGGGAAAGACCATCTATCCTCGAGGTGATGAGTATTTTGCGGCGATGAATCTGACACCTTTTGACAAGGTGAAAGTGGTGATTGTGGGGCAAGACCCTTATCACGGTCCGGGGCAGGCTCATGGACTTTGTTTCTCAGTTCGTGAGGGAGTTCGTTTTCCACCGTCCTTACTCAATATCTTTAAAGAGCTTCATGACGATGTCGGCGTACAGATTCCCAAGAGCGGCTCTTTAACCAAGTGGGCAGAGCAGGGCGTGTTATTGCTGAATGCCGTTCTTACAGTCGAGGATGGGAAGGCGGCGGCCCATCAAGGTAAAGGCTGGGAAGAATTCACGGATAAAATCATTCACTTGTTGAATGAAGAAAAAGAGAATCTGGTATTTATCTTGTGGGGCTCTTACGCTCAGAAAAAAGCCTCTTTCGTTGATCGCAAAAAACATTTGGTCCTTGAGTCGGTTCATCCTTCGCCGCTTTCTGCGCATCGCGGATTTTTTGGAACGAAACCTTTTTCCAAAGCCAATGCCTACCTTCGTGCTAAGGGAATTGCTGAAATCAACTGGGATTTGGTGAACGGTCACTAGGTCAATTTATCATGTTGTCTTGTTTTGATACAGGTGCTCTTCCTGAATGGGCGTCTGTTAATGCGCGTTCTCAGGGTGCCGATAAGAAGTCATTTGAAGAATAAAAGGGGATAAGCATGAAGTGGATTCTTATAGCATCAATGATTTTGGCGACCACATTAGGGATGGGATCGACGGCAGAAGCGGGCCCGAAGAAGTCGCGCACACCGGCAAGTGCTGATCAGCGTTCTGAGGTCTCTGACGTGGTCAAAAAAATTCGTGAGGATGACGAGGGGCTGGTTGTTCTGTTTAGCAAAAATGCGGGCTCCTATTATTTGCGACGAGATGTGGCAGAGTTTGATGCCTATCGAAAGAAGCTTGAAGAGAGCCTTTCTGGCAAGAAGCCTGTAAGCGTCACGTATGAGCCATCGCAGCTCAATATCCTTGAAGTGAAATAAAGCTCCGTTGTAAACTGGTCTCCGTTAAAAGGAGACCAGTATGAAATTTCTTGTCCTATCCGCTATCGCTCTTTCTTTCTCATTCAGCTCTTTCGCGACTACAAAAGAAGAAGTCCAACAAAAGACCGGCGAAGCTGTATCTGCCGCAGCCGACTACTCCAAGGAACAAAAAGAACAATTCCAAAAAGATATGGAAGTGAAGCTGGCTGATCTCAAATCTGAAATTGCCGAACTGAAGAAGTCCGCATCCGAAAAAACCGGTGAAGCAAAAAGCGAAATGAAAGAACAAATCAAGGCGCTTGAAAAAAAGCAAAACGAAATGAAAAAGGATCTTGCGAAACTAAAGAAAAGTTCTGGGAAAGCTTGGAGCGAAATGAAAGCTGGCATGAGCAAGGCCTGGGATTCATTATCCGAATCCTATGAAAAAGCAAAAGCTGAATTTAAAGAAACAAAATAATGAAGAAAAGCACACTGCTCTTTACCGCTGAACTTCCGCGCCTCAAAGATCTTGGAGAAGAATTTCTTCTGATCTATGACGACATTCTTCCTCGAAAAGTGCCTGCGTTTAAAAATTGGGCTCAACAGTTTCCTCTGCAATATCCCGTCAAGGCAGGGGAGGCCTTGAAGTCGGTGGAACAGTTCCCGGATCACATTGCTAAGATCATCCGCCTTTGTGAAAACACCTCCAGTCGTCGTTTAACAGTAGTCGTGGTTGGTGGCGGAAGTGTGGGGGATTTTGGCGGCTTTGTCGCCAGCATCCTAAAGAGGGGCGTGAAGCTTGTGCAAATCCCCAGTACTTGGCTTGCGGCCATTGATTCGGCCCATGGCGGAAAAACAGCTTTGAATGTCGGGGCTGCTAAAAATCAAATCGGAACATTTCACCCACCCGAAAAAACGGTTTTGGTTCGTTCTTTATTGATGGCACAACCCGAGGCACGGGCCTTTGAGGGGTTCGGCGAGTTGATTAAGATTGCCTGGATCGTGGGGGGGACGCTGTGGTCCCAGCTCTCTAAAGAGTATGAAGTGTCGTCCGCTGTCTTGTGGAAGTATCTTGCGTCAGCGATTGATGCTAAATACAAGGTGGTGGGGAAAGATCCCCATGAAAAAACGGGGTATCGCCATGTCTTGAATCTGGGGCACACCTTGGGGCACGCCTTGGAATCCTATTACAAACTTCCTCACGGGGTGGCGATTAATTATGGTCTGGATTTTTCTCTGCGCTGGAGTGTTGAGAAAAAAATCATGACCAAGAAGGACTATGACGCTCTTTTGCGAGCCCCGGTGATGGGGTATCTCTTGTCTCCGGTCCGTGATGAACTTCTCCAAACGAAGGTCTCCGTCTTAAAAGATTTTAGACATCTTCTTTTAAGTGATAAAAAGAAGACCAAGTCAGAATCTATTCGTTTTATCTTTCTTCAGAAGCCCGGGAAGTGCGTGATTCAAGAAGTGACCGTGGACGAAATTCTTATGGAAGTCTGTCGTCAAAAGGAAGAAGAGCTCAATGGCTAAATTTCATTTTCAAGGCGAAATTCCGGGATCTAAATCGGTGTTTAATCGCGCCTTGATTGTGAAAAGTTATTTTCCTCAGTTGATTCTTCATGGGGACTCCGAGTGTGATGATGTTCGGTTTATGCGCCAGGGGCTTGCTCAGCTAAGTGGAGAGGGCGCTATTGACTGTGGCGAAGGGGGAACGACCTTTCGTTTTATGACTCTCAAGGCGTCTCGAAAAAAAGGCTTCCATGAGCTTTTGGCGACGGCTCGTTTACTGCAGCGGCCGCAGCAAGGGCTTTTGGATTTGCTACATCAGTTGGGGATCACAGCTCGTATTATGGATCAAAAGCTTGTGATGGACAGTCAGGGTTGGAAAAAAACCTCTCGCCCTTTGCTGGTGAATACGTCGGAATCAAGTCAGTATGCTTCGGCATTAGTTTTAAATGCCTGGCTTTTGGATTTTGATTTGGAATTCACACTTGTGGGTGACAAGGTTTCTGAATCTTATTTTTTACTGACTCTTGAAATGCTGAAGTCTTTAGGAATGAGAATTGAAAAGACCCACCAAGGATTTTTAATTCCTGCCGGGCAAAAAATCGACAAATTTGAATGGACTGTTGAGCCTGATCTAAGTTCGACCTTCACCATGGCGGCAGCGGGAGCTCTGGCCGGTGAAGTCATTCTAGAAAACTTTCCAGAGAAAAGTGCACAACCGGATCTGGTCTTTTTAGAAATCTTTAAAAAGATGAATGTGGATTTTTCTGTGGAAGGTTCGCAATTGACGGTAAAAAAAAGCCCCTCTCTTCAAGCAGTGGATTGGGATCTCTTTCAATCGCCAGATCTTTTTCCCGTTTTGGCGGTCCTTTGTAGTTGGGCGCAAGGGGTTTCGAAGCTTCATGGCGCCCCTCATCTGGCTTTAAAGGAGTCTCATCGAATTCAAAAGGTTTCTGATTTATTAAAGCTGGTCGGCGTGGACCACGAAGTTTTGCCTGATGGTATGATTATTCACGGTAATCCCAATCAGTCTTTAGTGCATGGCGGTCGCTTTCATCCTGATAAAGACCACCGCATGGTCATGGCGGCGGCGCTGATGAAGTTAAAGGGGCACGAGTTTCGGATCGAAGAGCCCCAGGCCATTAATAAAAGCTTCCCAGAGTTTTGGGGCATGATAGGACTCACACCATGATCACCGCCGTTGTTGGACATCGAGGAACAGGTAAGACCGAGTTGATGATGCGTTTGCAGTTGTATCTTCGGGATGTGTCCGTTGAGTTGATTGATTTAGATGCAGAGATTGAAAAGAAAATCGGCAAAACCATTCCAGAACTTTTTTTAGAACACGGCGAAACCTACTTTCGAGAACTTGAAAGACAACTTTTTTTGGAAACCCTGCAAAAGCCTCACGATGAGATGTACCTGGTGTTAGGTGCCGGATTTGATCTCGCGGTGATTCCGGAAAGTGTTCGAGTACTGTGGGTGAAACGCCGAACCGATTTGGACGGGCGTATTTTTCTGAACCGGCCACGACTGAATCCGGAGATGTCCCCTTTAGAAGAATTTATAAAACGCGCCGAAGTGCGCGAACAAAACTACCGCCACCGAGCGGACGAAGTGTACCTCATGCCCGAGGGTTTGTTTGAAAATCATCATCAGGCTATGGCCATTGAGAAAGCTCTTTTAACTCACACCCTTCATGATGTGGGGGGAGCTTTGACGGTGTTGCCGGATGTTTTCCTGACGGAAAGGCGCTGGGAGCTCTTCAAGGAAAGGTATTCTCACAAGGGAATTTCATTGATTGAGCTTCGTGATGATTTGTTGTCTGAAGAACAGATTCAGCGAATTTTAAATGAAATGCCCAGCGAATGTTTTGTTTATTCGTTTCGCGAAGAGCGTGAATGGGATCTTTTTTGGAATCAAGAGAGAACGATCGAACTTTTGAATAAAGTGGCTTGGGTGGATTGGCCATGGGAACTGGGAAGTCCAGAAAGAGTTTTAACTCATGTGCCCAAAGAAAAGTTGATCCTGTCTTTGCACGATCAAACTTACCTGAAGGAATGGCAAAAATTTGAAGATCAGGTGGCGCATATGAAATATGCTCCTGAGGTTCAAAGTTTTTCTGAACTAGAGGCGGGTCATCAATGGCAAAGAGCTTCTTCGGCAAAAAGAAGTTTTCTGCCACGCTCAAAACAAAGTTTATGGGCCTGGTATCGTCTCTATCAAAAAGGAAAGCAGTTCATCAATTTTTGGAAAGAAGATGGTGGCAGTGCCGGTGATCAGCCGTCTTTGTGGTGGTGGCTGATGACTCCGAATAAGACGGCTCATTTTGCGGCCGTGCTTGGGGACCCCGTCTATCATAGTTTCACGCCACTAGAACATTCAGACTTTTTCCATAAAAAAAGAATGCCTGTGTTTGCGATCACTGTTCGGCGCGAGGAATGGGTGGAGGCGTTGCCGCTCTTAAAGAACCTCGGACTTACTCATGCTGCGGTCACGGCTCCTCATAAAGAAAATGCGGCGAAGCTTTGTCAGCATCCGGAACTGAAGGCGGTTAATACTTTGTATTGGAATGAGGCTCAGGGAATATGGCAAGGGACCTCCACAGATGATCAAGGATTTCTAGAGTTGATTGAAGGTGTAGGGATGATTGCTCCTTTACAAAAAGAAATTTTTGTTTGGGGCGGAGGTGGCACCTTGGAGATGATTCAAAAGGCTTTGCCTCACGCAAGCTGCTTTTCGTCGCGCACCGGGGTCCCTCGGGCTGGAAGCGCCGGAGCTTTGGAGTTAGAGCCTAAGATTGTTATCTGGGCCGCACCCAGATCTCCAGAGACCGTGATGCCTCCTCTGGAGTGGCGGCCGACGATGGTTTTTGATTTGAACTATAAAGAGGATTCCCAGGGGCGTGAGTATGCCCAAAAATGTGGAGCGAATTATCAATCGGGTCTTGTGATGTTTATCGCACAAGCCCAAGGCCAGAGGGTCTTCTGGCGTCAGTGCGAGGAGCAGTCATGAGTGCCAATCAGTTTGGTTCACGCTTTGTTGTGACCAGTTTCGGTGAAAGTCATGGGACGGCCTTAGGGGTTGTCATTGATGGTTGCCCGGCGGGTGTGACATTTGATGAAGTACTTTTAAAAAAAGAATTGGAGCGCCGTCGTCCAGGACATCATGGTTCGGGGCAGATTGTTTCAGGACGCCAAGAGGCTGATGTCCCTGAAGTTTTAAGCGGCGTCTTCGAAGGGCAAACCTTAGGAACACCGATTGCGGTGATTGTGCGAAATCAAGATGCTCGCTCTCAAGATTATAAAGAAATCAAAACGGCGCCTCGTGCGGGCCATGCCGATGATATGTGGAAAAATAAGTTCGGTCACAGCGATCATCGGGGTGGAGGGCGTTCTTCCGGGCGAGAAACCGTATCCCGGGTTATGGCGGGGGCTTTTGCACAAATGGTGATGAAACACGTCAGTGCTCCGACGCGAGTCATTGGATATGCCTCTCAAATTGGTTCGTTTGCTTTGAGTGAGGAAGAGCGATCTCAGGTGGGACAAAAATATATTGATTCTTTTCAGGCTCGTTTTCCGTCTTCTCGGGATCAAGACGTTGCGGAAATGTTGAAGAAGGCGCAAGAGCAAGGCGATAGCCATGGGGGAGTTGCTGAAATTTTAATTCAAAATCCACCGGCTTATTTGGGCCAACCTGTTTTTCACAAATTGAAATCGGATCTTGCTTTGGCCTTCATGAGCGTTGGGGCGACCAATGGTGTTGAATTGGGCTTGGGATTTGAGGCGGCGTCGGTGCCGGGCACGCAGTTTCATCAAAGCTCCCAAAGTCCCTATGGAGGCATTCGTGGGGGGATTTCTACTGGTGAAAACATTCTTTTGCGAGTTTCCTTTAAGCCCACAAGTTCTATTTTAGATGTGGCCAAGAAAGGTCGTCATGATCCTTGTATTGTGACTCGGGCGATTCCTGTGCTTGAAGCTATGACATGGTTGGTGTTGGCAGACCACTACTTATGGGCTAAAACGGATCGGATATAGGGGTGGGAGGAATTATGGTTTCTGATATTTTTAATCCTGAATGGTGGACGGAAGTTCCTGGGTTTGAGTTTCAAGATATTACTTATCATCGCGCGAAAGATCAGGGGACCGTTCGAATTGCTTTCAATCGCCCTGAGGTTCGTAATGCGTTTCGCCCACAAACAGTCGATGAACTGTACACCGCTTTAGAACACGCTCGTATTTCTGCGGATGTTGGGGTGGTGATCATCACGGGTAATGGACCATCTCCGAAAGATGGTGGATGGGCATTTTGTTCCGGAGGAGATCAACGCATTCGCGGAAAAGATGGATATAAATACGAAGATAAAGAGGCCGTTGGAAAAATGGATTTGGCTCGTTTGGGTCGCTTGCACATTTTAGAAGTTCAGCGTTTGATTCGTTTCATGCCTAAAATTGTGATGGCCGTGGTGCCGGGTTGGGCGGTCGGCGGGGGCCATTCCCTGCATGTGGTTTGCGATCTGACATTGGCAAGTCAAGAGCATGCGGTTTTCAAGCAAACAGATCCAGACGTGGCAAGTTTTGACAGTGGATATGGTTCGGCGTATCTGGCGCGCATGGTGGGGCAAAAAAGAGCGCGCGAGATCTTCTTCTTAGGTCGGAACTATTCGGCCCAAGAGGCTTTTGATATGGGTATGGTCAACGCAGTCGTTCCTCATAAGGACCTTGAAAAGGTGGCATTGGAATGGGCCTATGAGATGAATTCAAAATCTCCCACAGCGATGCGCATGTTGAAATATGGTTTTAACTTGATCGATGATGGTTTGGTGGGACAACAACTTTTTGCCGGAGAAGCAACACGTCTTGCTTATGGGACGGAAGAGGCGGTTGAAGGTCGCAACTCGTTTGTTGAAAAACGCCGTAAGGACTTTTCGAAGTTTCCTTGGCATTACTAAATCAGTCTTTTTAAAATATTATTTTTATTGAACTCAGATTTTCTAAAGGGAATCTGAGTTTTTTATTTGTGCTTCTCACA
>JAHRXB010000231.1 GCA_019104905.1 Bdellovibrio sp. | reverse complement strand
TTTTCATCTCCCAATTCACTGACAATCCAAAGAGCCGTACTCGTATTTCCGTCTGCCATGGGGTCAAAATAATCAAGAGCCCAATTGAATT
The DNA here is from genome assembly GCA_019104905.1 of Bdellovibrio sp. Taxonomy (GTDB): domain Bacteria; phylum Bdellovibrionota; class Bdellovibrionia; order Bdellovibrionales; family Bdellovibrionaceae; genus Bdellovibrio. The sequence continues at coordinate 6,911 of JAHRXB010000231.1, read as the reverse complement.
CCGTAAATTGGGGCCATTGGAAGTGACTGTAGGTGTAGTTGTAGTCGGATCGGTGCAGAATTAGAAAATCCCTCGCCTGTTCAAAGTCACTGCGAAAACTCATACGAACCTCCCAAAGCTCTTTAAGGCTAGCACCGAATCACCTCGACACCGATCTGTGTTTTTACAATGGGCTGTGCAAGGACAGACAGACATGTTAAAACCTTAAGATGGGTTTATTTCGGACCATTGCCAGCACTCTTATTCTGATTATCTTTGTCTATGTCTCTCATCAGTTGACACGCTTTGCGGATTTCACCTGGAGGGGACAAACCCTTGTTATTGCCTTTTTGGCGCTGCTTTTTTCCATGGTCATCGGGTCCTTTTTGTTTTTCTGGAAAGAAAAGCATCTCGATCACAGACCTTGGCGGGACCGTCTGTTGAATGGCGCTTTGCTGGGAATGGCCTATATTAATTTTTTGGTCAGCTTTGTTATCCTCCGGGACATTGTCGCCTTTGTCGAAAGCTTCATACCCTTAACGTCCGTCGAGAATCTTTACAGCTCGCAGGCGACCGCAGCCTTGTTGGGACTGCCGGTGCTCTTTATGGCGCTGGGAAATTTTGTTGTCCAAGTCGGGCCTCGTCTGAAGAAAGTCCCTTTGCACTTTGAAAATCTGCCGCGGGGTCTGGAGGGACTTAAGATCGTCCATGTCAGCGATCTTCATATTGGCACCACTTTACCTGTCTCGTTCGTAAAAAAACTTGTCGATCGCATTCATGAAATCAAACCAGACTTGGTGGTCTTCACTGGAGATATTCTGGATAACTTCGTGGAAAAACATCAAACCGAACTGACTCTGCTTAAAAATCTTCGCGCGCCTCACGGAATCTACTATGTCCCCGGAAACCACGAGTACTACTGGGATGCCGCGAAAAGCATGCAGGCCTTTCGTGATATCGGATTTCAGGTTTTGATCAATCAGGTCGCCAACGTCACCGTGGATTCCTCCCATTTGCAGGTGGCGGGCATTCCCGATCCCGCAGGACACCACTTTCAACATGAAGGTCCCGACCTGCCCCGACTTCAAAGCTCCTTGGATGAAAAAAGTTTTAAGATTCTGCTTTCTCATCAACCCTCACTGGCCTCGAAGGTTCAAAAGCTGGGTATCGACCTCCAGCTTTCCGGGCACACTCATGGAGGGCAGTTTTTCCCCTGGAACTGGCTGATCGTGTTTTTTGAAAGATACTCTAAAGGTCTCTATCGTTTGGGAAATATGCGGCTCTATGTCAATCAAGGGACCGGTTACTGGGGGCCACAAGTGCGCCTAGGAACTTATTGTGAGCTGACCGAAATTGTTCTTCGCAAGGACTCAAAAACAGAGTAATAATCTTTCTCATGTCTCGAGAGAAAGATCCCCTTAAAACCCGACAAGCCGCTAAAAAAAAGGTCATGGACCTTCTGGCTCGTCGAGATCATTCCGAGAAAGAATTGCGCACGAAATTACGCGAAAAGTTCTCTGACGAGGATTCCCTCGGGGACCTTGTCGACGAAGCGATTGATTTTGCCAAAGACAACAACTGGCTGGGGGATCCGCAAGACCTCGCCCATCGTATGGCTGACATGCTTCACCGACGCAACAAGGGGATCCATTACATCAACAACTACCTGCGCGAAAAGGGTTTGCCCTCCGTTGAAACGGATCGAGACTTGGAGCTTGAAAAGGCTCTTTCAATTGTCAAAAATAAGTATGATGAAGATTATAAGTTCTCCCGGGAAGAAAAAGCCAAGGTTGGTCGTTTTCTTGCCTCCCGGGGATTTGATTCTGAGACCGTAAGAAAGGTTCTATATGAAAAGCTCTGAGATCAGAAACGCCTTTGTTAAATATTTTGAGAAACAAGGACACCGCCATGTGCCGTCTTCTTCCTTGATTCCCGAAAATGATCCCACCTTGCTTTTTGCCAATGCGGGAATGAATCAATTTAAAAACACGTTCTTGGGACTTGAGAAAAGAGACTACTCTCGTGCCGTCACCGTTCAAAAGTGTGTGCGCGCAGGTGGTAAACACAACGACCTGGAAAACGTTGGATTCACAGCTCGTCACCACACATTCTTTGAAATGTTGGGAAATTTTTCTTTTGGCGACTACTTCAAAAAGGACGCCATTCACTTTGCCTGGGAGTTTTTGACAAAAGAGCTCGCGATTCCCAAAGAAAAACTTTATGTGACTGTTCATATCTCCGACGATGAAGCGGCCGAGATCTGGCACACCCAAGAAGGCATCCCCAAAGATCGCATCTTCCGCTTTGACCAAGACAACTTCTGGAAAATGGGTGACACCGGTCCTTGCGGTCCTTGCACAGAGATCTTCTATGATCACGGCCCTAAAGCCGGTACGATCGCAGACCCCTACAAGGGGATTGCCGCAGGGGAAGATCGTTTCGTGGAAATCTGGAATCTGGTTTTCATGCAGTACTTTGAGAACCCTCCCGGAACACTGACTCCACTTCCTAAACCTTCCGTTGATACCGGTTCAGGCCTTGAGCGCGTGGTCGCGGCGATGCAGGGAAAGTTCAACAATTACGATACAGATTTATTCATGCCAATGATTGAGCGAGCCTGCAAAATCGGCAATCTTGAGTACATCACCGACAAAGAGGTTCTTACCAAGAACAAAGACATCACGGAGCGCACTTCCGCTCTTCGTGTTCTGGCAGATCACTGCCGTTCTTCTTCGTTTTTAATCGCCGATGGAGCCTTACCTTCGAATGAGGGACGCGGTTATGTTCTTCGTCGTATCATGAGACGCGCCATTCGTTATGGGCGTAAACTTTCTGCCGATCAGTCCTTCTTGCCGGGCATGGCGGAAGCGTTGATTGAAAGCATGGGCGCAGTCTATCCGGAGCTCAAGGAACGTCGCGACCACATCTTGAACACGATTCGTGACGAAGAAGATCGTTTTATCAGCACGCTCGATAATGGAACAAATATTTTGATGGATGAACTCCATCGTACGAAAGCCAAAGGTCTTAAAGAGCTTTCGGGCGAAGTGGTTTTCAAAATGTACGACACGTATGGATTCCCTGCGGATCTAACTCGCGTGATCGCCAACGAAAACGGCATTGAAGTGAATGAGGCGGCTTTTGAAAAAGAAATGGAAGCCAACCGCGCAAAGTCCAAAGCCTCTTGGAAAGGGAAAGCGTTGGATGCTGACGAACAGCATTTGATTAAGTTTGCCAAAGACTATTCTGCATCAGGAAAAACTGTCACTTTTGTCGGCTACGAAGGTACGGCAGGCAAAGGCAAGGTGACAGCGCTTTCAAATGGTCACACGACCGTCACCACTCTTAAGAGTGGTGAAACCGGCGTCATGATTTTGGATAAAACATCCTTCTATGGCGAAGGCGGAGGACAGGCTGGTGACGTAGGATATATCATGGCCGGCACGGGTCGCGCGAAAGTCATTAATACGACAAAGATTGATGATATTATTCTTCATCACGTTGAAGTCGAGCATGACAGCTTCACTATCGGTGCCCATGTTGAAACGACGGTAAGTTCTTTCGAGCGTCGCAACACCATGAGCAACCACTCGGCCACTCATCTATTGCACTCAGCATTGCGTAAGGTTTTAGGAACTCATGTGACTCAGGCCGGATCTTTGGTGGATTCACAAAAGACCCGTTTTGACTTCACTCATAACAAGCCATTAAGTTCGGAAGAAATTAAGCAAATTGAAGATCTTGTGAATGAACAAATTGCCGAGGCTCATGACGTGAAGGTCGAGATCATGAGCCCGAAAGAGGCGAGTGCAAAAGGAGCGATGGCTCTTTTCGGAGAGAAATACGGTGACCAGGTACGTGTTCTGACCATGGGAGATTTCTCATGCGAACTTTGCGGAGGCACTCACGTGAAGAACACATCCCAGATCCGTCTCTTCAAGATTATTTCTGAAGCGGGCGTCAGCTCGGGCGTTCGCCGGGTCGAAGCCATCACTGGGGACGGAGCTGTTCGTTATGCGATGAACTCCATTCAACATCTTGACGAGGCCCTGGCAACAGCGGGATTCCAAAAGAGCCCTCACTATCTTAAACATCTCGAAACCACGGGTGAAACAGCGACCCTGGCTCATCGTGTGGAGACTCTTAAAGAGCAAATCAAACAAATGGAAAAAGAGATGAAGAAGTTGCAAGGTGGACAGATCAATGTCGACGATCTTGCGGCAAAAGCTTTGAGCTTTAAAACCAAAGCCGGTTCATCTGCGAAACTTGTATTGGCGGATCTCGCTTTGGATGATCGACAAGTCTTGGCAGAGGTCACTGATCATTTGAAGAACAAAATTCAAAGCGGTATCGTCGTTGTCGTCGGTCAAGGCGAAGGTTCTCATCCCATCATCGTAAGCGTTTCAAAAGAAATCTCTGGGGAAACAAAAGCCGGAGACCTTCTGAAGGAAGTCGCAGGCCTGATGGGAGGTAAAGGCGGTGGACGCCCTGATTTCGCGCAGGGAGCTGCGCCCAATCGTGCGAGCCTTCCAGAGGCCTTTAGCAAAGTGAAATCTCTTTTAGGAATTTAAAGAAATAGAGGGGGCGCAGATCTGTGCCCCTTATTCACAGTTCATTTCAGTCCAGTGTTGACGAAGATGATCTATGTAAGCCTGAAAGACCGTGGCCACACCACCACACAGGTCTTTATGACCTCGGCCACAAGAGTCCTGCTCTTCTCCTAATTTGATTCTATTTTCGTTGGCATATAAAGCCGCATAGCTCGGTTTATATCTCATCGCGCACATCACATCATTGGGAACTGACTTAGCGCAGACACTAGATCCGCTCAAAATAGTTTTAAGTTCCTGCAAACTTGCGGCATCCAAACAACGCGTTTGCAAACTCTCATTGGCATCATCCATCAACTGAATGACTCCCGTTTGTGTTGAAACAACCAGACGATAACTGTTTCGCGATGAGGTCTTTTGTAAACCCTCGACGTCATCGACAATATTAGGGATCTCGACATAAGTGACCTTAGCGGTCGTCGAAGATGAATCAGCACTTTCCGCAGAGGGAGAGTTTGATGAAGACGGCAATGAAACGGCGACATCACCAACAGCACTGTCACCACCGTTCAAAGAACTCTGTGTGCAGTTCTGAAATCCCAAAACGAGACACAAACCACCGACAACTGCCAAACCTCTATTCACATTTCCCCCTAATTTCACGTCTCATACTGACTAGAGGCAAAAAGCATTCCGCCCTCAGACCTTCGTAATATCGGGATAAGATGTTAGAAACTTAACTGTGTATTAGGATTTTGCAGAGACACTTTCACCCTCTCGGACACAGTATTTCTGAATGAGTTCCATGACCGTCTTTTTGCGAATCGGCTTGCCACAGTGCTCATCAGCCCCCGCCTTAGTGCTCTTTTCGATATCTTCTATAAAACTATTGGCCGAAACCACGATGACCGGCGTTCGCTTCCGTCCCTGTATTGCCTCGATCTCACGCAAGCGACGAATTGTATCCAATCCCGACATGCGCGGCATTTGCACATCCATAAATATCAAATCATATTGGCAGGAATCCCATTTCTCCAGACACTCATATCCGTTGAACGCCGAGTGAACTTCGACATAGTCCAAGTTCTTCATATAAGCCCGCAGCAGCGTGTGATTCTCTTCCATGTCATCGACGATCAGAACCCGTCGTCGCCCCTCGGTGGGATTCACCTTTACATCTCCAGACGAAGCCGAGAGCAAGGGGCTGAGCGGACTCCAGCGAACAGCCCAGTCCTCAGCCTTCCGACTTGGCATCTGAATAGAAAAATAAAATCGCGAGCCCAAAAACTGCTGACTCTCACACTGAAGATCCCCGCCCATCATAGAAACGATCTTTTGGGATATGCTCAACCCCAGACCAGTCCCCCCAAAACGACGAGTCACAGAGGAGTCTTCTTGGCCGAACTCATCAAATATCTTTTTCAAATTTTCTTGAGCAATCCCAATCCCAGTGTCTTTGACCTCAAATAGAAAACATTCATATCCAGGATCTTTGCTGGGTAGAGGCTGAATGGAAAGAACTATACTGCCACGATCCGTAAATTTAACGGCATTCCCCAAAAGATTCATAAGGACTTGTTTCAGTCTTAATGAGTCTCCGACCACCCAGCGATCTTGTTCGGGCCCCTTGAAAGAAAAATGCAGTCCTTTTCTAAAAACGCCCGTCACAATAAGCGCCTCAACTTCACGAACGAGATCGCTGAGCAAGAACTCTCGGCTTTCCAGTTGCATTCGTCCCGACTCAAACTTGGAAAAATCAAGAATGTTGTTGAGCATACTTAAAAGAGTTTCACCAGCACTCTGCAAAGATCCCAACAACTCCTTCTGTTCACTATTTAAAGCCGTCTCAGATAACAGCTCTGAGGAACCTAACATGGCATTCAGCGGTGTTCGAATCTCGTGGCTCATCGTAGAAAGAAAGAAGGACTTCGCCCGAGTCGCAGCCTCGGCCTTATCGCGCGACTGTCGCAGCTCTTCTAAAACTTCTTTATCCTGGAAGACCGCGTACTTTCCCGTCATCCAAACCATCAATGTCAGGGCAAAGTACACTAGCAAAGCGATAAAACCAAAAAAGAAAAGACGGAAGTACAATCCAGAATAAGCCTCTGTCTTTTCTTGAAAGACCACCATATTCCAGGGGCGTCCTTTGATTGGTTTTGCCAGCGTAATATAGATTTTTCCGTCAGCCCCTTTGAAATCCTGAAGCTTCTGTCCTTGAATACTAAAGATCTTCTCAGAGATCTTTGGCATATGGCTGAAGTCGTCGGTGGAAAGAGCTTTTTGATATTTATAATTAATTAACGGCAGGTCTCGAGAGATCAACGGCAGGACCGGACGACCGTGAGCAACCACAATCATGACCCCACCCGTTTGCCCTAAACG
>JAHRXB010000211.1 GCA_019104905.1 Bdellovibrio sp. | reverse complement strand
CAGAATTTCCCTTTCTTCTTTTAAAAATGTAGCTTCGTAACCACAATTTTAGAGATTTAAGAGATTCTGAATAGCCATCTTATAATACCCCTATGCAGAGGTCCTAACGCCTAGCATCCCACCATGAACTGGGAACAACCCATTATTTCGTTTCTACTGCCTTCTGTCGCCTTAGCGCAAAGTTTGCCTATTGGACTTTATGAAGGACTGATGGCGAACTCGGGCGTGGCTCTCTCTGAATCCAAGGCCGCTTCCTATTATAACCCGAGCTTACTCCGCCAACGAACTGACAATGCTTTCAGTGTGAATGGAAACTCCATTGGCTCCATCAACTCGAAGGAACAGGGGAACACGTTCTCGTCTTCCTTGAATCTGTCCCCCACCTATCTAAGTAATATCCTGGTCGGTGACAGCTTGGTGCATGAGTTCTTTATGGCCAACACTCTGCAGGGAGAGTTCTCTTGGCGCTCGTCTTCTGCGCAAAATCAGTTCGATGCCAACTCCAACATCAATCGTCTGGTTTCTGGTTATTCGATGGCCTTCAAGTCCATCCCCTTTGCTCTTCAAGTCTTGGTTCGTTATTCCGAAGTCAAACTGTTCGGTTTTTCGGAACCCACAACCACCACACCTCCCGCCTCCCTCGCCAAAGTAGAGTCTCAGTTTAAAAACCTGAATTTGGCCCTGGGGGTGTCTTCGCATTTTCGTTTTGATCACTACACTTTCGGTATCAACTTCAACACTCGTGGCTGGAGCCTCTATAAACTGAACGAGGGCAAAGCCAAGATTTTCACCTATGGCTCCCCAGGCCCCAACGACATCACAGTCACCGAAGAGAATTCCAGCGCCAGCATCTCGCACGAGGAAGGTCGCCTGGCTTTGGGGCACAGCTTTAAAATCGGCTCTCATGAACTTCTGACTGATTCCATTTTTACCGAGCAGTCTGGATCATTGAATAGCTATGAGTTCATTCAGACATTTGGCTACCGATTCGGAGACTCCGACGGACACCAACTGCTCTGCGGTCTTTCACATCGCTTCAGCAATGATGTCAGCTCATTGAGCGAGAACCTGAACACCTCCGTGGGATACTCATGGATGAGTGGCAAACTGCGCTCGGCCATCGGCCTCTATTATGGGAAGGAAAACTCTGCAGTGGAGTCGTCTTCTTTCGGCGTTTTATTCGGCAGCGAATACGAGTATTAATCTTTTCTTAAATCTGAGCGCCTTTTTTCGGCTGAAGAAGGTAGAAAGTATCTGTCAAAAAAACAACAGTGGGAAAATATCGAAAGCCTCCTTATTCTGCGCCCGTCTCAACCTGCCTACATTTGGCGACTTATCTGGAAGGAAGAAAAATGAAAAAGCTGGTATTGATGGTACTTTTCATGGCGTCGGCCCTGGGATCAAAAGCTTCTGCTAACAGTGCACAGGGATTAATTGAACAACTCAAATCCTTAAACGGAGCCACGGGCCGCGTTGCCAGCAATATTGAGAAAGAATCCACTGGTGTTTGTAAAGTCGCTGTGACTGAAGACGACTACGGAGTGAGCGTGTCCTTTGAAGGAACAGGACTCTACTTCACTCCCATCGCGCATATTTCTTCTGATGCAACACTGGAAGATAACAACACCCTTTTAATTTCTACCAATCCAAATCGCGTTGGCGGAGATGTCTGCGGTGATTGGGGTGGTGCCGTGAGATATAAGAAAACGATTTCTCTGGAAAAGAACGTTCTTAAGATCTCTGAATCCTTTAGATGCTCACTGGAAGGCTTTAAAAAATACAACCTCATTTCAGCTTGTGTTTTTTAGGCGCTCAAAAACGTCACCTATTGCTCAAAGTCTAAACAGGCCTGTATAAGACCACGGTTCTTCATACAGGCCTTTGTCCCTTTCAAAACGAATATAATAGCACCCCATAAGGTGTCTTATTCTGGCACACCCGCTGCATTCTCCCCTTTGTCGAAAAAAAAGGAGAGACTTATGAAACTGAAAAATTTAGCGGGTGCCGCCTTGGCCCTCACAATGTCCTTTCAAGCAAAAGCGGCTAGCATGGTGTTAGCAGCAGAACCTCTTAAATGCGGTGGCTATATCACGTTGGAAAAAACCGCAGAAACTTTGGTGATTCTGCGAGTCGATATCTCCGCCAACAACACCTGCAAAAGTCCCCTCGTTATGGAAATCAAATCCCAAGACATTCGTGGTGTGATCAACTCTGCGGCGGGTACCATTGAACTCAATCCACACGCCATCAGTGCGATCCTTCCGGTGAAAATCGGCGATGAAACTTTGTTGCTTAAACTTTCGGAGCAAGCTCAGCGTGAGGTCGCTACGGCGAATACGCGTGCTGATTTGAGTGAAGAGCAACGTCGACAAGCAGAAATCTCTCGCCGTAATGGTGCTGCTGGAGCTGCCGTCGTTGGTGCCGCTGTTGTAGGCGCTGGAGCTGTGACCGCGGCGGCCGCTGCCAACTCGGAAAGATAAGACGAATGCGGAAGGCTCTGATTCTGTTTTTTGTAGTGCTGATTCCTTGGGTCGGAAAGGCCCAAGGGACCTCCTATGGGCAGACTCTGCGCCTTCAAAACAGTGCCTTGATCGATCGACTCAATCTTATTCTCGGTGAAAGAATCAAGTCCCTTCAGCGTTGCGAGGATCCAGCGTTCCATCAAAACGCCCGCGCCATGTATTCTTATCTGAAAGCGGCCGATTTAAATCACGAAGAACTGGTCAAACAACAAAAATCCATCCTCTGGAGTCTTTTGGATCTGCTACGCCATTCACGAGACCTCGAGCAGAAATGTTTTGGCTCGGCACAAATTAAATCCATCAGAAAATCTTTCGCTTTTTCTAACAACACTGAAAATCAAAACAATCCCCTCAATCGTCTGTGGTGGAAAACCTTAGAACCCTCTTGCTATAAAGTTCGCCTTAAAGGGGAACTGCACCACGTCGATGGCAATGCTTGTTTTGCTGGCGATCGCGTGGTTGTAAAAACCTTCCAGAAATTGCAGGTCGACCTTATCGAAACAAGTCTGCGCTACTCTTACTCCCTGCTTGCCGATCTTTCCAAGACGTCTTTGCAAGGGGATCTCAATTTGGAAAACTCTTATTTTAATGAATTTCAGTCAAACAACCCGATGCTGTTATTGAGCGCTCTTGCGGCCATCGGCAGCAGTGGCCCTTCGGGTCTCACTGGATGGCTGCAGGGAATTGAAGATCGTCTTTTGATTCAAGATCTCAACTCGCAACTGAACAACGAACAAATTCTTAGACGCTTTACAGATCTTCAGACGGCAAAATATAACTATATTGTCTTTAGAGACACCGCCGATCGCTACAAGATCAAATTAAAGATCTATGGTCAGGAAATGAACTCCTGGAGTCGCCACAATGTCATGGCCGCCTTCTTGGGTTGCTCTTTACGGGGAAGCTTTGAAACAAAAACCCCAGGGCTGGTCTACTTAACCGGCGTCGCCTATGAGGCCAAAGATTTTATTTCTCATTTAAAAGAAGGCGTCAGTCTAAAATCTTCGCAGAAAAACTTTATCGACGACACCAATCGTTACAAAGTGTCTGGACTCTTTGGCTATCATCTCTGTGCCCCCTAAAAGTTTTCTTGGCCACTGCTTCTTGGCAGAGCCTCTTTGTACTTGAATTTTCAAATCATCGGTGAAATTATTATTTTCCAAGCCCAAGCGCGGGTGGTGGAATTGGTAGACACGCAGGTCTCAGAAGCCTGTGGGAGAAATCCTGTGGGGGTTCAAGTCCCCCCTCGCGCACCATTCTTTCTTGTGATAGTATCAAATGCTTCCGATTCTTTTTCTTCTGATTCTTATCTCGACCTAAAAGGTGGCTTTGCCATGAGCAAAACTGGAGAATAAATGATTTTAGAGCCGAAAATAGAAATGATTGCCGAAAAAAAATTGGTGGGAAATCACATTAAACTAAGCTTCGCGGCATATGATGTCACTCCCCTCTGGAGAGGATTTGGACCAAAACGAAAAGAAATAAAGAATGCGACCTCCACCGATCTTATTTCGATCTCTATTTACCCGCCGAGATATTTTACTGATTTTAACCCAACAAACATTTTTGAAAAATGGGCCACAGTTGAAGTTCTCAATTTTGATAGTGTTCCAGATGGAATGGAAACATTTGTCCTACCAAGTGGCCTGTATGCCGTTTTTTCCTACAGGGGACTGAATACCGACCACAGCATATTTGAATACATTTATAAGAGTTGGCTACCGAGCTCGCCGTATCGATTGGACGACAGACCGCACTTTGAAGTTCTTGGCGCTAAATATAAAAACAACGATCCAACCAGCGAAGAGGATATCTATATCCCTGTAATTTAGTGGAATTGTTGAATACCCCCCGGCATTTGCGATTAAATAAGGGCCCAAGTCCTAAAGTTCGCGCGCCATCCCAAGACGTTCTGTTTGAAGTTGACCGAAAATCCACTTTCGCATATCCCGAAGGCTCCATAGGGGGTTGACGTGAAGTTAATCATTTGTTTAATGCTTTTAATAACAGGCCCGTTTGCATTGGCCATAGAGTCTGAAACCAGCGCTCCTGATATTTGCAAAGTCCAATGCGACTGCTGGGGAATGTTTGGTGACACTTACGACGTACGCCCCGCATTTTTGATCGGAACGGTTGAGTCTTGGGGCTACTGCCCTGTGAATGTAGATGTTCAAAAACTGTATGAGTTTCATGTAAGAAAAAACAGAACTCAGTGCAATCAACTGGGCGACAGCTCCGCATCCAGATACCTTGCCTCGTGCAGAAAGAATTTCTAAGCCGAAGAGCTGTCCTCACCGTTGGTTGGCCGCAGGCATTCGGAATTTTTTGCAAAATCATCTTACTTTGGCTGCCTTTTATCTCCTCTTCAGATACCTCTATTTGAAAGGCGGCCAACCATGCGATTCCCCCTATTACTTCTTATTCCTTTAGTCATGACCCTGTCTTCTTGTCAGAGGTATTCTCGCCGTACTTTGCTTTCGTTGAGTACACGACAACAAGGAATTATTGGGGGCACCACCGCGAGTCTTAACGAATTTCCATTCATGGTAAATATTTGGCTCAACAGCCCTCGAGATAACTATGTCGATCATCTTTGCGGAGGAAGCCTTATTCATCCCAAATGGGTTCTGACCGCCGCCCACTGCATTCTCGAAGATGCTTCCGAAACGGTGCAACGAACGGTGAAGACCAGCGAACTCAATCTGTATATCGGAAGCAATCAGATCTCAGGCCAGGGGGGACGCCTTTTGAAGGTTAAATCCATCATCCCTCACCCTCACTTTTCATGGCCTCATCATGATGTTGCCTTGATCGAACTCTCAACACCCGTCCATGACATCGAGCCCATTTCTCTAAACAGCGAAGATTTGGAAAAATCCCCAACAGCCCCTCAACGTGCCACGGTCATCGGCTGGGGACTCACCGACCCAGAAGGGCGGATTGACGGAGCCCTTTTGCAAAAGATCACTCTTCCCCTCATCAGCCGAAAAGTCTGCAACGAAGATGAGTTCCCGGCAAAAAAAGGCTGGCTGATCTCCCCCGATATTCTTTGCGCTGAAACAACTCAGAATCACAAAGCGTCCTGCCCCGGCGACAGCGGCGGCCCCCTGTTCATCACTCACCAGGGGCAATATACACAAGTAGGAATTGTCAGTTGGGGATCGGCGTGCAGCGGGAATAAAATGAAAAATCCATCAAATATCGAAGGACACGCGAGTGTCTCTGACGCCTATCCTTGGATTGAAGAAGTCATTGGTTCTAAATAAATGATATTCTAAACCGCAATAAGCTGGTCAATTCTCTTCAGGTCGTTGGTGATGATCTGATTGTGCCCGTTAAGTTCATTGCAAATCGAAAGACCCATGCTGCATTCCTGCTCTAAATTTTTGAGAGTTTTCTTGAAGACTTCCGTAAGCTCTTCCATCTCCTTCAATCGTGAAGCGAGAGAGTCCGAGGAGCTTCCCGTTCTGGCCATCTCAATTTTACCAACGACGTGAATCACACCCATGCCGGCCGTCACCTTGGAAAGCGCCTCAACAGAAATCAACAGAGACTTATTGGTTCTCACAAGTTCTGCCGACGTGGCCGTAACCTTACTGAAGTTTTCTGAGATCAATTTACGTAACAAGGAGCAGTTAAAGAAAAGAAACTGTTCTTGAGCGTTCGTAAACTCTCCCGAATTTTGACTTTCTTCAAGGACTTCATCCGTGAGATGTTTCATCATTTCAATCTGAAACCGCGACGTCGCGATAGAAAAGTACATATCAAAAACTGATTTTTCATAAGACTTAAATATTTCCTCAAACTGAGAGGAACTTTGCGCAATTTCTCCGGTCAATTTCTCTAGATTATTCGAGACCACACTGAGGGGTCGGCCTGAATCCCCCAGCTTGGCTGATGAAATCGTCAGATTGACTGTGACATATTTCACATCCCGGCATGTTTTCACAATGGCTTGGGACTCTTTAACTAGGTCCTTCAGTTTATCGAATAACAACCGGGTCTTCGCGAAAGACTGTCGAGCTGCGGAAGTACAAGAATCAGAAATAGCCAAAAAGTTGTCGATGGATCCCTTGACTGATTTTTTGGTGTTCACAACACTTTTTCCAGATTCCATCAGAAGAGTGTCACGCGAAACCAGCTCCTCCACGAGCGCCTTCTTCATGAATTCCTCATAAGAAGAAAAACCAAGACTTTGCAATGTGCGATTGATGAACTCAATGCCGTCTTCAAGGGAGGCGCCCTCGGCTTCAAGAGCCAGAACTTCTTTATACAGCTCTTGAACTTTCAAAAACAATGACGAGGTCGGTTTGAGGCGAACCGAAAGATAGCCATCTTGCATCGGGAACGCCATTGCAAATACCCAATAGTAACGCCCCTTCTTGCTCTTGTTTTTCACATAGGCTGCAATTGGCTTTCCTTCTTTCAAGAAGTTCCAAAAGAGTTTAAAAACGGAGCGAGGCATATCGCCGTGGCGAATAATGTTGTGGGGCTTTTTTAGCAACTCCTCTTCCGAGAACTCGCTCACGCGAATGAAGACGGCGTTGCCTGACTGAATGATGCCCTTGAGATCTGTTTTTGAAAAGAACAGCTCTTTTAGATCAAATGCAGACTCAAGTTCACTCACACTCATAAGACGTCCTTGTTAAGTAACGGTAAAGAATTAGCCATAATTCTGAATATAATTATAGACGAGCAAATAGGACATCGCAGACATTTGTAAGATAATTCAC
>JAHRXB010000167.1 GCA_019104905.1 Bdellovibrio sp. | reverse complement strand
AGACGAGGCTTCCGTGGGACAGAACCAGAGCTCGATTGCAGAGCTGGCGAATCTGCTCTGGCGAGTGACTGACAAAGAAGGCGGTCTGGGAAGAATCGACGAGCTTAAGAATCCTCTGGGAAATCCTTTTTTGAAACTCTTGATCGGCTCCGTCAAATACTTCATCTAAAACAAGTATAGGGGAAGATTTTGCTGAGATCAGCGAAAGACAAAGGCGCGCCTGCATTCCGTTGCTATAGAGTCTAAATGGGGCATCGGCAAAAGATCCTAGGCCTGAAAAATCAATGATCTCCTCGGCCATCGCTTGGTGCTCTTTGACATCTTGAGGATAAATATAATGAAGAAGCAGGTGAACATTTTCTCGTCCGGTTAGTTCCGGATAGATTCCCACATTCGTATCAAAAACACTGCGTACCAGACCTTGAGTCGAAAGAGTGCCTCCAGAGGCTCGGTACACTCCGGCAATCAAACGGCAAAGACTTGTTTTGCCAGCTCCATTTTTTCCGATGATGCCAATGCGGTCCCCCTGATAGCTGGAAAACGAGACTTCACGAAGAGCGTAAAAACGATCCTTCTGATTTGGCAAAAGACTTAATGGATCGCGCAGGGTCTCAACAAATTTATCTCTTAAACTCCAGGGCTTGTGGAGCTGGGTCTTAAAGACAAGATCAAGATTTTTAGCCTGAACGGTGATGTTAGAGGTACTGGTAAATTTCATTTTTCCTCCAGCGCCAAGCAAAAAAAGAAATCATGGCCACGACAAGCGACGACAGCGCCGAGATAAAGAGGTGTTCTGGAACGAAAACGCCCTCGAGAAGGGCTTCGCGAATCGGGCGAATCCAGTGATAAATAAAGTTAACGTCAATAAGCCATTGGAAGGACGGCGGCACAAAGGAAGAAGGGTAAAAAACCGGGGTCAGGAAGAAGAGAAGCTGCATTAAAAAG
Organism: Bdellovibrio sp.; assembly: GCA_019104905.1. Taxonomy (GTDB): domain Bacteria; phylum Bdellovibrionota; class Bdellovibrionia; order Bdellovibrionales; family Bdellovibrionaceae; genus Bdellovibrio. The sequence continues at coordinate 2,178 of JAHRXB010000167.1, read as the reverse complement.
CCGAGGATAAACTTGAAGTCACGAAAGAAAACTTGCACCAAAGAACCCAGCAATGCCAGAGAGAAAGTGCCGATTCCTAAAAAGAGCAAACCCGGAACGGCCAGGGGGAGATGAGTCCATTCCATTTTTCCCCAGGTTAGACCGAGACCCGTGACCAGCAAGAAGCCAATCAAAAAATTAATGGTGTTGTCGGCAAACTGAGCTCCGACCAAAACAAAGGGGCGTAAGGGGTAGGCTCGCAACAGGCGACCGGCATTGACGAGTGTTCCACAGCTCATTTCTAAAGTCTGAACAAAGAAGATCCACGGTAGTAATCCCGAGCTGAGGAAAATCAGATAGTTGTCGACTTCGATTTTTAAGATCATTTTGAATGCGATACTTTGTACGGTGAGCAGAAGAAGGGGATTCAGAATGACCCAAATGATGCCAGCAAAACTTTGCCGATACCTGACTTTGAGACTGGCCTTCGCAGTCACCCATATTTGACGGAGGTCCGATAGGGTCATTTGACAACCAACTGTTGAAGTTCGTTAAAAAAGGGTTTTAATTCAGGAAAGGTCTTTTGAAAATCAGTCTTCCGACGTCGATCGCTCTCGATGATGTATTTGACGAAGTCTGTTCTTTGCAGATTGAGATTGAAAGTGGCAGGGCGTCGTTGGGCATACTCAATCAAGCGTTCCATTTTGCCAATTTCATATTCATGAAACCCGGCCTCTCCGTCATGCTCTTGATGATCCTTCATAAACTGAAGACAGGCCTCCAGGGGCTTGAGGAGGTCGTGCGGGAGAATATGCACGGAAAGAAAATCGGGATATCTGAGATAGGAAATATCCAGAATGACTTCGGCCCCGTGGGGGCGATGGGCTTTTTTGAGTTGCAAGAGCATTTCTAAAAGACTTATGAAGCGAGGGACACTGAGGGCATTGAAGGTGCACATGAATGTCAAAGAGAGATCCGGAATTTTCGCAAAGAGATGGTCTATATTTTTAGTAAAGAGATTCGTTTTAAGTCCCGTGCGAATATACTCCGCTTGTTCCGACCATGTGTCGACACTGGTGTAGACTCTCATTTTCGCAACTTTATCACGGGCTTCCTGCAACGAATCTGCGAATTTCTTTACAATCGTCTCTGAACTTCCCAGGTTGGAGTTGATGGCAATTTCCAAGTTCTTTTGCGGATGATCTTTGACGTAAGAAAGAATTTTATGAGTGCTTTCTGCTAAAAGCGGTTCTCCTCCGGTGATTCGCAGCACCTTGAGCGTCGGGTAGAGTTCGGGCCACCACTTCCAAAAGGCTTCTACGTAGGGATTCTCTTTTTCATCCAATGGCGCCCGACCTCTTTCGCGCATCCACTGCATTCCGTTGTAGGGATAACTCAAGGGGTAGGGACCGTCCTCATCAATTTCTTTTTCCCAAGCTGACGAGATATGAGGAAAACAGTAAAGGCATTTGAAGTTGCATTTATGACTGAAGGACACTTCGAGATAGGATGGATTCACATTGGCATCCCAGGGGAGTCCTTTGAGCTCATCTAAATAAGGTTTGGCCCAGTAATCATTGGATTTAATAAAGCGATCACTGAGATAATCAGAGCCTAGATTTTCGATATTCCAACAGTACTGACATTCGGGCGGACGCTGGCCTTCGAGCATCATCCGGCGTTGTTCTTTTTTATATTGAGTATTGTGAAGAGCACTCGGGGAGCTTTTGAGCTCCGCCAAGGGAATCGTATGTGTATCGGGATGGTGACAAGAGTGAGTTTGGCCAGTCTGCAGATGGATGGTCACTTGCTTCCATTTCGCAATACAAAAGCTCGGGGATACCGAAGCGAGATCCTTTTTTATCTTTTTGATTTCATCCGAAAACGACACAGGGCCTCTCTCTGAGAAACTTCAGTTTAAAAGTCTATTCTACGTCGAACTTCTTAGAGAGAAAAAGCAAATAGTTCACAGCAAGATCATTTTGAGTTTTATCAAGCAGAGAGGAACTTCTTTCTCGGAGTCGGGCAAGGTGTTTCACCAGGTCCTCTTGGGGAATCTGACTTAGCTGAGTATAAAGTCCCCAGACCTCCCATTTTAGGACGGCCATCAGGATCTCGCGGACTCGTGGGGGCCAATTTGCGTCCGAAGGGGTCAAGAAACAGAGGTGATTGAAAAACAAGGCGTAAAGAGGGGGGGCA
>JAHRXB010000144.1 GCA_019104905.1 Bdellovibrio sp. | reverse complement strand
TTTCTTGCAGTTTTTTAAAAAAAATCGTGATTTTTTTTGGTGTTTTTAGGGCTTTGCACAGAGCTTAAGCAAAGCCCTAAAACAGGCTGCAAGTATGCTTATTTATTGAACAAAGGTTTGACCCACAATGTCTGTTCGCGGCCCGGTCCGACAGAAATCACATCGATCGGAGTCCCCAACTGAGAACCCAAATAGTCGATATAGTTTGTGGTAGGACGTGGCAGATCCGAGAGGGTTTTTACTTTCGTCAAATCCTCTTTCCAGCCAGGGATCCACTCAATGACAGGTTCGACTTTTTCAAGTTCGTAAGGAGATGTCGGAAGTTCCGTGATGATCTCACCATTGAGTTTGTACGCTGTGCAAACTCCGATGCGATCGTGTCCTGTAAGGACATCCAGCTTCATCATGGCCAAGTTTGTAATTCCATTCACGCGAATGGCGTACTTCAAAGCGACAAGATCCAACCAACCGCAACGGCGCGCGCGGCCTGTGGTGGCGCCAAACTCGTGACCATCTGCTTGGATTTTTTGTCCCACTTCGTCTTTAAGTTCCGTTGGGAAAGGGCCACTGCCCACGCGAGTGGTGTAAGCCTTAAAGACACCGATAACCTGTTGTACGCTCATGGGGCCAATGCCAGCACTTGCGCAGGCGTTGGAAGAAAGGGTCGAAGAGCTGGTTACGAATGGATATGTTCCGTGCATGATATCCAACATGGTTCCTTGGGCGCCTTCAAAAAGAACACGCTTCCCGGATTTTAGATTTTTGCTAATAAACAACGAGGTGTCTTTGCAGCGGTACGGAGCCAAGTCTTCCGCAACTTCGGCCAAAGATTTTAAGATCTCGTCAATTTTGAAACCTTGAGCTTTGTAGTAGTTCTCAAGCATGAAGTTCTTTTCTCGCAAGGCCAATTCAATCTTCGCTTTCAAAGTTTCTTGATCGAAGATATCGCCAAACAAAACGGCACGACGAGAAGCGCGGTCCTCATAAGCAGGTCCGATGCCTTTGCCAGTGGTGCCGATTTTATTATCACTCAACGCAGCCTCACGAGCAGCATCAAGAGCCTTGTGATAGGGAAGAATGATCGCCGCTGTATCTGAGATTAAAAGCTGTTTTGGGTTTTGCAAAAATCCCGAGTCTTTGAGTTTTTTGATTTCATCGCGAATCGCGAAAACATCAATCACCACGCCGGAGGCAATTACGCAGGTTGTTTCGGGGCGAAGAACGCCACTGGGAACTAAGTGAAGAACTGTTTTTTGCCCGTTAACGACAAGAGTATGTCCTGCGTTGGCTCCCCCTTGGTAGCGAACAACCATGTCCGCTTTTTCCGCGAACACATCAATCAATTTACCTTTACCTTCATCGCCCCATTGGGCTCCGACAACAACGACACCAGCCATGGAAAATCCCTTCAAAAAAGACCTTAAAAATGTCTCTCAAGAGGGCAGATCAGGCAAGTTTTATTCGCCTTTAAATGGAGCCGCTCCATACCAAGGCGCTCTTGGCGGGAGGGTGTCAGACGTGGAGCCATCCACAAAGAACGCCATAAGCTTATTAGCTGCGATCTGGGAGGCTTTAAAAAAGGCGTCTTCCGTATTTGCTCCAATATGGGGAGTCAAGACCACGTTGGGATAGGTCAACAGGTTTGAGTTCCTTGAAAGAGGCTCTTTTTCATAGACATCGAGGCCCACAGAGCGCAACCAGCCCTTTTCAAGCGCTTCACACAAGTCGTTTTCGTTAATCACCGAACCCCGTGAGGTGTTGATCAGTATAATTCCGCGGTGGATATATTCGAATTGGGAGCGGTTGAGCATATGCTCGGTCTCAAGAGTTTTCGGGACATGAAAACTGACAATATCCGCCGTTTTTAAAACCTCCTCATAGCTGAAACGAGGAATTTGCAGGCGTTCAAAGACATCATCTTCTTGGTAAGGATCAAAAGCGACGACCTTCATTCCGAAAGCTTGGGCAATCTCAGCGACTCGGGAACCGATTCTTCCCAGGCCGACAATGCCGTAAGTGCGACCACTCAATTCGATTCCGGTGATGAGATCACGCTTCCATTCTCCGGCCTTCACCATTTTGTGCGCCTGTTGAATGTTGTTTACGCAGCTCAAAACCAAACCCCAGGTCAGTTGGGACGCAGACTCAATGTTGGCAGTAGGTGTGTGCATGACCGTCACGCCCCATTTTTGAGTGGCCTCAAGATCAATGTGATCAAAGCCGCTAGTGCAGGTGATGATCAACTGAAGCTGACGGGCTTTTTTTAGAAGATCTTCATCAATACGGGTGCGACTGCGAATGATCAGAGCATGAGCGCCGACCAAGTGTTCCAAGGGTAAATGATGAGGGTGATCGCTGCGCACCACTTCAAGGTTGCTGTGCTGCTGAAGATATAAAAAGCTATCTTGAGCAAAACGATCCGTGATGAGAATTTTTTTCTTCATGGATTTTGCTCCAGATAGTTTTTAGCGTCTTGGGTGATATTGGAAATATGTTCCAAGGACATAAAGTCAGGATCGAAGTGGCGCAGGGTGTGCCCCAAACACTCAATGAGGCGAATCTGTTCCTGATCTTGGATATAACCCATGTGCCCAATGCGAATGATCTTTCCTTTGGCTTGATCCTGCCCACCCATGATGGTGATTTTGTGAACTTGCTCTAGATGAAGACGAATTTTTTGTCCGTCCATTTGCGGCGGAACCTGGAGGGCCGTCACGGAATCGCTGGGGGATTTCGAGTAAAGAGTGAACCCCAGTTTTTGTCCGAAGTGACGAACAAACTCGGCACGACGCTGAATAGTCTGGAAGAGTTTTTCCAAACCCTGCGCCTGAATCATTTCTAAAACGACATCCAAGGCGCGAATAATGGCGACGTTGGAAGAAAAAAATGTTTCTCCATTTTTGTTGGCCGCTTTTTCTTTGCGAACATCAAAGTAGAAACGGGGACACTGTGCGGTTTCAATGAACTTCCAGGCTTTTTGCGAAAACGAAATAAACGCCATTCCTGTCGGAAGCATAAAGGCCTTCTGTGAGCCGGCGACAAGGCCGTCAATTCCCCAAGCGTCCATGGGCAGGGGATAGGCTCCAAGGGCGGTGATACCATCGACAAGGAAAAGAGTTTCGGAATAGTTCTTAATAAGCAAGGCAAGTTCTTGAATCGGGTGCGCCACGGCTGTACTCGTTTCGCAAGCTTGGCAAAGAACGGCGCGAGTGTTGGGTTTTTTCTTTAAGAGACTTTCGACTTCAGAAACTTGCACAGCTTCGCCCCAAGGAACATGGATGATGCTGACGTCTGCGCCATAAGTTTTTGCCATCTCGGCCCAACGTTCGCCGAATTTTCCAGAGACAATGGCGATGATGTGATCTCCAGGGGAAAGAACATTGACAAGCAACGCCTCCATGCCTCCAGAGCCGGTGGAGGTCAAAAGATAGACATCTTGTTCGGTCTGAAAAACAGTTTTGATATTGGTCAGAACTCGCTTCAGAATTTTATCAAACTCAGGGGTGCGGTGATGAATCATCGGAAGTGCCAAGGCTTTGCGCACCTCGGGATGAAGATTCACGGGGCCTGGGGCTAACAAACTGTAATCATCATTGAGCGATGTCATTTTTCTTCCTTGATATCTTAATCAATTTATACTCAACTGGGGTTGTGGACGCAATCTTTAAAGGCCTAGTTATACTGTCTCTTTGTCTCTCCGGATGTGCCTATCGTTTGGGCGCTGCGACTCGCAGCATTCCCGGGGGGTATAAGCAGATCTCTGTTCCTGTGTTTAAAAATAAAACTCAAGAAACCGGGATCGAAGTGGCTTTCACAAACTCTTTGATTCAGGAGTTTCAGCGATCGCGGATTGCGCGTATTGTGGACAACTCTTTGTCAGAAGTGGCTGTCATTGGACAAATTGATTCGGTTCAATACCTTCCTGGGGCCAAGCGGGTGGCCGGGGATTCATCAGCGCCTTATTTGCCAAACGGAACAGTGATTGCCTCAGAATACCGCATTCTTTTGACGGTGACGGTAAAGGTGGTTCGTCAAGCCGACGGGACGGAGTTGTGGAGTGGTTCCTTTAGCGGAGAGCGTACTTATGCAGCACCTCAAGTGACGCTCGCCGGTGTGAACTCTGTAAATCCTCTTTACAATCTTTCTGCGCGGAGGCAGAACATTGACGTCATGGCAAACGACATTATGGCCGAAGCCCATGACCGTATTACCGAGAATTTCTAATAGGACTTAAGCAGCAAGATGGCACTCATTGACGCGCAGAAATTTTATAAAGACCTTGAGAAAGGTCAACTTGCGCCTTTGTATTTCCTTTTTGGTGAAGAACCCTATCTCCTCAATCAAAGTGTCGATCGTTTTAAATACTCTGTCCTAACAGAAGGGGCAGTGGATTTTAATTATAGTTTGTTTTATGCCAGCGATGCCGATGTGGTGGTTGTTCGTGATGCGGTTGAAACATTGCCGATGATGGCGGCCCGTCGTTTGGTGATTTTAAAAGAAGCCCAAGAATTGACCGACAAAGAGTGGGCTGAGTTTGATTCTTTGATTGAAAGCCCTGTCGACAGCACGGTTTTTGTGATTTTAGCGTCACGCGTGGATAAAAGAAAAAAGCAAATCCGCCAACTTCTAGATAAAGCCGATTGCGTTGAGTTTAAAAAACCTTATGAGAATCAAATTCCTTCATGGATTAACTATATCGCGCAAAGCCTAGGGCTGACGATTAGTAACGATGCCATCCATTTGTTGCATAAGTTGGTGGGGCATCACCTGACAGAGATCGAAGCAGAACTAAAAAAACTTGGGGATTTCGTCGGTGGCCAACGTCGCATTGAAATGGCGGACGTGGCACAGGTTGTTTCTCGCTCTAAAGAGGAAAACGTGTTTGATTTCACTAAGGCGATTGGTGAAAACGACCGTGTGAAGGCTTTAGAGCACCTTGTTCACTTGTTGGATCAAGGACAAAGCGAGATTGGAATTGTGTCTTTGGTGGCTCGTCATGTGCGCATTCTTCTGACTTTAAAGCGGGGGATGGATGAGGGCCTTCATGGTGCGAAGCTGGCTCACTATGCACAGATTCCTCCGTACTTCCTTGAGAACTATCTGGATCAGGCTCGACTTTGGACTGCGAAAAAACTAGAGCAAACCTTGGTGGTTCTTTCTGAAACAGACAAAGCATTGAAGTCCTCACCATTGTCCAGTCATATATGGCTTGAGAACATGGTGCTTAAGACCTGCGGCTCCAGTGCGTCTTTAGCTCATTAATTGAGTTTTCTTCCGGGGATGCCGATAAGATCCCTAATGGACAAATCATTTGAAGATAAAGGCTATTTTCGTCGTCAGTATCCACGACGAGTGATGAAGCGCAAAGTAGGTATTCTTTGTGATGGAACTTATTTTGTATGCGATTCTGGAGAAATTGGAGAAGGGGGCATGTCCATTGTCTCCGACTATGTTTTGACGGAAGGTCACGAACTGGTTGTGAGTTTCCAGGTACCCGGGGGCGACTTTGTCTTTTTACGTGGTGTTGTTCGTTCCACGCAAAAAAAAGAGGGTGACGTTAGAGTCACCCATGGCTTGAGCTTTGCTGAAATCGAATTCTCTATCAAACGACAGATTCGTTCATTCGTGTCGGCCCGAAATAACTCCGCGCCGACAGCAAACTAACTTCGACTTAACAATTACTTAGCAGCAGCTGCGCGAGATGAAAGGCGGCTGATTTTGCGAGAAGCCGTTTCTTTCTTAATAACGCCAGTTTTAGCAGCTTTCATTACTTGAGAAGTGAACTTCTTCAACAACTCAGGAAGAGCTTTGATATCTTTAGCTTGGATTGCTTTTACCAAGTTTTTTTCAACTGTTTTTACAGTGCTTTTACGAGCATTGTTAACAGCAGTTTTACGGATAGACTGACGAGCTCTTTTTGCTGCAGACTTATGATTTGCCAAGGGATAACCTCCACAGTAATCTTTTTAAAACGAACCAAAGGGATTAACATAGGGTGTCTCAGGAAGCAAGGGGATTAAAAGAAGATCGCA
>JAHRXB010000126.1 GCA_019104905.1 Bdellovibrio sp. | reverse complement strand
GGTGTTGTTCCCGAGTACGGCAATGAATTGTATTTGAAAGTGACCGTCAGTCTTCTTGATGGCTCCGGCCATGTTATTGAAGTGGGCTCTAGTAAATTAACCACGGTTTCTTATCTGGGGGTTTATCCTCGTGAGGTGGGAAGTTTTGCTTTGTTAGTGGCCGGAGACATGCGCTTGGATTTATCGACGGCAACGGGGCCCGGAAAAGGCGATGCGGTTGTTCGACAGTTCCCGTCTCGCGCAGAACAAATCAAATACCCGGGGCTTATTTTTGAGAGTCCCGTCTATACCAATGGCACGGTTCATTTACCAAAGGCTCCTGATTTGAAGTCAGATAAGGAAGAGGCGGACACGGTTTATACTCCGGTGACCTTCAAAGACAAAGTGATTTTGGGCAGCGGTCCCGTGATGCGTGATAATAAAGAATTCCGTCCACGAAGTTCCGGGGATGAAGGGGATCAATTTTGGGCTCATATCCGCCAATTCGGTGGTTTTCAAAAAGGTGTTGAAGTGGATGGGGGGCGAGACCTGGGATTGGATTATCTTTCGGGGTACGCCACGGGCAGTCCCACAGGGGACCCCAGTTTGATGGAGCGCTGTATTGGTTATAATCTGGCAAAGTATGATCTGAATCGCACCGCCGAGAGTGAATTGCGAGGGCAACTTCTCAAAGAGAACGGCAGTAAATATCAGTACCGTTTGGGAATGACGGATAAAAACCGTTTCAATCCTCAAACCGGTCAAGTGGATGCGCCGTCGATGACTCGCTCGGGCTGGTTTGGAGAGGTTCTTAAAGACTGGAAGTTAGATAAAAAAGATGGAGCCGTGGCTCACTATACGATGAATATCGGGCGCATGGTGGTGAGTGGAGAGATCCCTGACAACGGGACTGTCACTCTGGTTCCTGAAGTTAATCTGAAACAACTTAAGGATAAGATCGAACGCCAACTGGTGGACGCGGAGTCGCAGCTGCTCTTTGAACAAAGTCGCTTAAAAGATATTGAAAAACAACTTTCCAGAGCGGAAGACGATCTGGCGGATCTACAAAAAGAACTGGCTGCGGCAGAAAGCAAGAAACCCGTGGATCAACCCAAAGTGTCTTCCTTGAAAAATCAGATTGATTTTGTCGAAGGACGGATTCGCACTTTGCGTAAACAACGTGAGGATCAAAATCTTAAGATTGCCGACGCACAAAACAAGGTCGATGATCTGCAAAAGCAGAAGGCCGCTGTGGCCGCTAAAGAGGGCATTCAGCCTAAGATTTATATTTCAGTGAAGAAGACCGTGGACCCCAACGATAGCAAAGGGAACACGAATGCGACATTCCGTGATCTTGAAGTCTCTTTTGATCATCCTGAGTTGATTCTCAGTTCAAATGGGGACCCTTTGGATATGTCATTGCAACTTGAAGCGTATGATGTGTCTTATTACAATGGGAACTCCTTACGTACTTGGTCTCAGGCTCAGAAGGGCAACAACAAAGGGTGGTTGTTTTTTAAACGTAATGGGGGCACGGGCATTTCCGTCTCTCAAAATGTTTCTGATGCTATTGGAAACTCGAAAGGGGCTCTTCCCGACGATGATCCCTTTACAAACTATGATTTGGCTTGTTTGACTAACGGCTCTGGCAGTTCCGCCTTTGGAGGAACTGATTGGACAAGATCCTTTGCTCCGAACGCGAAGCACTCCTGGTCGTTTACTAATAAGTATGAGGATAGAACAAACTATATTTTTGATGCGAATAATGCTTATCGGGCCGCGAGCGGTGGTGGGACAGCCACCTTCGTCATTAAATCCATGGCGCGCGATTGCGTTGTTAAGAGCACCGCCAATTTTGTGACGGGGTTCTTCGCCTGTGAACGATTGGTGATTGAGTCGCGCAGCACACCGTTAAGAATTATCGGCACGTTTATTCTATCGAATGGATTGTCGATAGCGCCCGATGCCTATACTGCGGGAATTCGTTGGAGCACCATTTATCATCCGATGGCGACGTTTGAACTTCGTCAGGCCGGAGTACTCAAAGCCTTGGATAATCAGGATTGTTCATCCATTGCCCGCTATCCAATCTGGCATCCGTATCCGGCCATGAAAGAGGTGGCTAACTTGTATCGCTGTAACGCTATTTCTCTGCGATCCAAGGCAGATCCTTTCCGTTGGACCTCGGTGGATCCAGATTGTGGACTTGTGCCGAATAGCAACTCAACGATGTGTAAAAACCGTCTAGTGCGATTTTATGTTCTTGAGGTTTCCAGGGAGTCCGGCATATGACGTCAACTCTTAAGAATCAAAAAGGTATTACCATCATCGAATCCCTTTTGGGGTTGGCAATGATCACTTTGGTGGGATCGTTTTTTATCTCAGGAATACTGAGTATGAAGAAGGTCGCCAAAGACAGTGGAACCAAAAATGCTCTCTATAAACAGATCAATGACGTGATTGAAAACATTCGTCCCAACGTTCGTATGTATCAGATCAACTACTTTCAGACCGATGAAGAAAGAAACAATGCATTGGCTTTGGATACTCTTCCGATGGCCTGGGGCAGTGGCATTATGACGACGGCGGAACAGTGCCCGGACTGTCCTGGGCGTTATGGATTTGTGATCCAGGCTTACCCGGGAATGAGTGGTCTTTATCTCGTGACCGTGCGTCTGAGTCATAAGGATTGGAGTAAGGGCTCGGCACAATCTCAAGAGGCCGGCGCGAATGCTTATGGTTTTGTGGATTATCAATTTGTGGTGAACTCGCAATGAGAAATAATCAAAAAGGTTTTACTTTAACTGAAATGATTATTGGCGTGGCCCTCTTGGGAATCATGGGGCTGGTGGCAGCGTCGTTTTTTGTTTTTACCGCGAAGACTAAAACCGACATCAGTAACGAAATCGAAGACAAAGTTGACAGCATCATTGCCGAGCGCATGATTCTTAAAGATCTAAAGTATTCAGAACCATCTTTTAATAATCTTTTGGTGAAGGATGATTTTGGGAATCTCTTCTTTGACTATGTCTCGGACGTGACGGAAGGGCGAGGCGATGAGGGGCCCCGGCAGTTGACGCTGTCGCTGGGTGGAAGGACGGAGTTTGTCTTTATGGTGACCAATCAAAAGCTGGGAGCCACCATGATGTACACACCGGCATTGGCTTATGATATTGGAAATCCGCCTACGAATCCCAATATTGCCGCGACCTTGACGTTTCGCTCACTCAATAAAAAAGAGGAAGTCGCCAAAGCCAACCCTAACTTTTGGCAAGAGGGGACGCTGTTGATGCTGGATTCCCCTGCGGCGGTCCGAGAGATGACTTCAACGGGACCCAATTATTCTCGTCCGGCGCGATCTCCTATGTTTGTTGGTGTGGTGAAGGCCACAGGAGAGTCCGTTTTAGGGCCCTTGGATATTCCCAATTTTCTGGATCGAACAAATCCTTTGTATCCAAATGAGACAATCGATAATGAAGACGAACTTCTACGTGAATTACCGCCTCTCGGGGGAGCGGCTCCTCTTGTGCGCTTGAAGGCGGTCAGTATTATCAAGTATTATTTAGAGAGAGATACTCGGGGGAATAACAAGGTAAACCTTTTCCGTTCTGTTTATGGCTCTGGAGGCTTTCAAGAAGGACAGCTTTTTGCCGCCGATATTCAGAAGGTGGTCTTTGCACGAAAGAGTGCGCGGGATGCTTTGATCTATTATAGCATCGTGCGACCAGATGCAAAAAAAGGGAACTAAAGGGGGCTTGTATGTTTTTGAAGAGATGGCTTTGCGCTCCGCTAGTCTTAGGAGCGGTTATTCAGGCACAGGCATCAGAGCAACAACCTGCCGCCGTTAATTCGGGCGCGGGTGGTGGTGCCGGATTTCAAGGGGTGGTTCTTTCTGGTCAGGCTACACGGGCTTCCCAGGAAGGCATTACGATCAATGTTTCAAATTCTTGTTTCGGAACCAATCTCAGAAGTGTTTCAAATCCCATTTCACCGCGATCTTCAGTGATTATGTATGTCACGTTGAATGATAAGGGTGCTTTAAGGCAGTACTCCGTCAAATATCCGGCAAAAGTGGTGTCGATGTCGGGCCATGATAAGGTTATTTTGATCCCTAGTGAAGACACCTCCGGCTCGGGCTTGGTGGCGTCGTATGCCGGGAACAATGTGCGAATTTCCGTACCTATTACCTTCACGACCAAAGTGGATGAAGAAGGAAATATCAGCGATGATTTTGACGTGAAGTTGCAAAGTGTTCGCTTTGTTCAGCAATTCGATCCTGATGTCGCGAGTGGGGGCCAGTATATGGGCCATAACGGCGATCTTTCAGGAAGCGTTTATCGAAGCAACTCAAAAGACGGCAAACAATATAGCATCGCCGCCTATTTTCCTGGGGAAAACGGCTTTTGCGGAGGATACTTCTCTCCGTTAATGGTGTTCTTCGATGACAAGCGTCCTCAGTTTTCTGCTCAAGTGGACTTCCCACTAAATCCTTCCGGAAACACCATGTGGCCGGAAAAAGGGGCCCCCGGAGCTTTTATTGCGGTCGATCGTAACGGCGATCAGAAGATCTCCGTCGATGAACTTTTTGGAAATCAAGGCGATGCGGTTAAAAACGGGTTTGAAGCCTTGCGGGAGTTTGACTCAAACAAAGATGACGTGATCGACGCCAAAGACAAGGACTTTGCGAAATTGCTTTTGTGGTTTGATCGCAATGGCGACGCCGTCGTTCAAAAAGGAGAGCTGGTTCCCCTGAAGTCACGAATTAAATCCGTATCTTTAAAGTACGATGCCAGCACAACCAGTGCTATCGGGGATCGCGCCGAAGTGCGTGAGCGCAGTACCTTTATTTTTGTAGAAAAAGGTAAAGAAAAGCAAGGAGCCGTGATTGATATGTGGTTTGCTCCGAGAGTTAAATAACAAATTCGTTTTCATGAAATGAACTAAAATCAAGGAACGGCGCCTGAGGAATCTGGCGCCGTTTATATTTTGACATACCCTTGGTCCGAGCATTGACCTTGTTTTTTGGGAGTCCATACTGGTTTCAAAATTTAAAGGAGGATTTCTATGCCTATGCGTTCCTTGGCTCCCTGGAGTGGTCGTCGTTTACCGACCTCAGATATCTTCAATCAGTTTGAAGAGTTCATTAATGAATTTGATCGCAGCTTCTCTCCGGGCTTTGCGGCTCGTTCCGAGTTTGAATATACTCCCGCCCTCGATTTGGAGGAGAATGACAACGCCTATATGATCTATGCGGATCTTCCAGGCATGAAGAAGAGCGATATTAAGCTCGACTTTAATAACAATGTTTTGACGATTTCTGGAGAGCGCCTTCGCGAAACCAAAGGTGAAGGAAAGTTCACCGAAAGAGTTTACGGGAAGTTCCAGAGAAATCTGTCCCTTCCTTCTCAGGTGAACGCGGATAAGATCCAGGCTCACTTTGAGGATGGTGTCTTAGAGATCACCGTGCCCAAGGCAGAGGGCGCGCGCAGTCATTCTATCAAGATTATGTAGAGACAAGGTTTTTCCTTGATCCCGGAAACCCATGTGTTTGAATAAGCACATGGGTACTCTATTACGAAATATTTCAACGCTTTTGACATTGCAAGGGGCGGCTCGCAAAGAGGGGCGCCAGATCACAGAACAGGATCTCGGGATTCTTTCTCAGGCCTCTATATTGATTGAGAAGGATCGGATTGCCTGGATAGGGCCTCAAAAAAAGCTTCCCAAGGATCTGGCTAAGAAAAATCATCGTGAACTGGATTTGAAGGGGTGTACGGTTTTGCCCGGTTTCGTAGAGTGCCATACGCATTTGATTTTTGCTGGAGATCGTGCGGCGGAATTTGAAATGCGCAACCAAGGGGTCAGTTATCAGGAGATCGCGGCCCGTGGAGGCGGAATTCTTTCTACGATGAAAAAAACCCGCGCGGCCTCTTTAGCGGATCTTGTGCGGTGGGGGCAAGAAAGAGCAGATCACTTTCTTTCTCAAGGCGTGACCACGTTAGAAATCAAATCAGGTTATGCACTCAACTTAAAAGATGAGTTGAAGATGCTTCAGGCGACACAGAAAATTCAAGGTGTGCGAACGGTGTCTACATTTTTAGGCGCCCATGCACTTCCTCCGGAGTTTAAATCCTATGAGGAGTATTTGCAGTTCCTGGCCCAAGAAGTTTTGCCAGAGGTGAAGAAAAAGAAGCTCGCTCAGCGCGTGGATATTTTTATTGAAAAAGGATTTTTCCCTCCCGAGGCCTCAGAGGTTTATTTACGTCGAGCTCAAGAATTGGGCTTTGAGGTTCTGGTTCATGCAGATCAGTTGTCCTTAAGCGGCGGCAGTGATGTGGCTGTCAAGGTGGGGGCCTTGTCGGGGGATCATCTTCTGCAAGTCACTCAAAAAGAAATTCAGTCGTTAGCAAAGTCCGAGGTGACATGCGTTCTGTTGCCGACGGCGGATCTTTATATGAAGACAAAATATCCTTCCGCGCGTGCGATGATTGATTCGGGCGCACGAGTGGCGCTGGCGACGGATTTTAATCCGGGCAGTTCTCCGGCGCAGGATCTGAATCTTGTAGGGCTTTTGGCTCGTTTAGAGATGAAGATGAGTTTGCCAGAAGTCATCGGCGCTTACACGGTAGGGGCGGCTCATGCTTTGAACTTGCAGAAAGAAGTCGGTTCTTTAGAGATTGGCAAGTCTGCTGATATTTTGTGCATTGAGAAGGACTGGCAGACCTTGTTTTATAGTGTGGGAGAGTCCACCAAGAAGGTGGTTTTCTCGAGAGGGAAGAAGGTTTTTAACAATCTAAAATAATCTGATGCGTCAGAAAATTTAAGATTCTTAAAATTTCCTTTGAACTATGACCTCATTTCTTTCTAGTCTTGAGCTGTGTCTGTTCCGGGGGGAGTAACAACATGAGATCGTCTTATACCACTTTAATGCAGTCGAAGTATTTTAATCCTGCGTTTAACAGTGCCATCTTTGATGGTCCCGTGCGCATCTACTTTGCCCAGTTCCATGAAGCTTTGGCTTTGAAAATCTACTTCCTGATCCAACAGAAGTTAGGGGCAGAAACGGCGAAAGCGAAGGAAGCTTCTAAAGCGTCGGGTGCGAATATTTTGGTGATGGTCTATCCCACGGAGGACAGTTTCTTACTTTCCTTTGACGGTCGTGAAAGCAATTCAAGTCCTTTGGAAGTCGAAAAGTGGCATGAAGACGTCGTGATTGGCTTGCGAGGTCCTGTTGAGGATGAAAACCTGGATCTTTTGATAGAGACTTTGCGTCTCACAATGGATACTTGGCGTCCAGCTCCGATGGAGCTCTCTTCCGCTCCTGCTGAACTATGATATACTTCAAATATGAATAAAAAAGGTCAGATCGTGGTGGAGTATGTGCTCCTCCTCGTCATTGCCGTCAGTTTATCTGCTTTTCTTGTCAGTCAGTTGGTCAGCCGAAACCCTGACGAGCCGGGCATTCTTGTCGCCAAATGGCACTCGATAATGAAAGTCATCGGCGACGACCTTCCAGATCGCCGCAAATAGGTACGACCTTACAGAAAAGGATTTCCCCTTTTTTGAATTTCTTCTTCAATAGCAAGCTGCATTTTTTCTTGGATGTCTTGAGCAATATCATGCACAAGTTCTGAGTCATCCACGGCTGAAGCTTTGTAGGGAAGATAGATCGGTTCCAAAAAGCGAATGCGCCACTTGGCCGGTAAAGGGATGATGTTCAGAGGCAGGGGAATCACGGAGCCCTTTAAGAACTTCGTGAATTTCAATTTTTTCAAATTGATGTGAGTTTCTTCCGCTCCCAAGATCACCACGGGTACGATGGGGCACTGGGTTTCTAAAGCCATGCGGACAAAACCGCGTTTGAACTCTTGCAGCTGATAACGCTCCGTCGTGGGTTTGAAGTTTCCTTGTTCGCCCTCGGGAAATAAGACAATGGCATTTCCTTTTTTAAGAGCATTGACGCCATTTTCATAGGTCGCCTCTGTGAATCCCATTTTGTGGGCCGGGATCGCGGTGGTTTCAGTTAAAAACCAAAAATGGTGAGTGAGGACGCGGGGGACTCTTTTGGCCTCTTGTTGAACGATGTGACCTAAAAGAAAAGCGTCAAAGCCCGAGTAGCCCGAGTGGTTGGGGGCAATAATGACCGCACCACGGCGCGGAATGTTTTCAACACCTTCGATTTCCATGCGAAAGTATTTCCGAAGGATTTCTAATAGAAAGCGGGGCAGAACCCGAAAAATAAGAGTGTCTCGGTCAAGGTTCCGAAGGCCAAATATTTTTTCATTGGGTTTCTGCAAGAAATTCTTCATGATTAATACTAGTTACCCATCGACCGGAGAGTGTTTAATGTCTTCTTCTTTTATCATGGCTATTGACCAAGGTACAACCAGCTCGAGAACCTGCATCATCAATCAAGCCGGAGGTCTTGTCGCAGAAGCGCGTGAGACATTCAAGCAGATTTTTCCGAAACCAGGTTGGGTCGAGCATGATCCCGAAGACATTTGGTACTCCACCCAGAGGTCGATGCGTATGGCTTTGGAGAAGGCGGGGATTAAAGGATCGCAGATTCAGGCGATCGGCATCACCAATCAGCGCGAAACGGTGATGGTGTGGGACTCCAAATCCGGTAAGGCGATTTATAATGCCATCGTTTGGCAATGCCGTCGGACTCAAGATTTGTGTGAAAAGCTTAAGAAAGCAAAGAAAGAAAAACAAATCACCGCGAAAACGGGTTTGGTTCTAGATCCCTATTTTTCTGCAAGTAAGATTCAATGGATTTTAAAACATGTGCCCCAAGCCATGAAGAGAGCTCGAGCGGGAGAACTTCTGGCGGGAACTGTCGACACATTTTTGTTATGGAAACTGACCGGGGGACATTCTCACAAAACGGATGTGAGTAACGCGTCCCGAACGATGCTGATGAACATTCACACGGGATGGTGGGATGAAGAGCTGATGAAACTCTTTGGGGTTCCCGATCGAATCTTGCCAGAGATCTGCCCCTCTAATGCAGAGTTTGGCCGAACGGCAGGGCTTGGCTTCATGCCCGATGGAATTCCCATCACGGGCATGATTGGCGATCAACAAGCGGCTCTTTTTGGTCAGACTTGTTATGAAGTTGGCGAATCGAAGTGTACGTTTGGAACGGGCAGTTTTCTTTTGTTAAATACCGGCAAGAAAGCTGTTAAGTCGAAGAATAAACTTCTGACGACGATTGCCTGGAAGTTAAAGAACGAAGAAATGACTTACGCGCTCGAGGGCGGAGCTTTTGTTTGTGGAGCCGCTGTTCAGTGGTTGCGTGATGGTTTGGGTCTTTTTCAGCACTCTGCGGACGTGGAGGCCCTGGCAAAAACAGTGCAGAGTTCCGAGGGCGTCGAGTTTGTTCCTGCATTGACAGGATTAGGAGCCCCTCACTGGAAGCCAGAGGCGCGTGGTGTGATTTGCGGTCTAACGCGAGGATCTACCAAAGCTCATATCGCCAGAGCGACTTTGGAAGCCATGGCATTGCAAAACGTGGATATCTTAGTGACAATGCAAAAAGACTTGGGGAAAAAATTAAAAGGGATCAAGGTTGATGGCGGTGCCGCTGCCAACGATTTGTTGATGCAACTGCAGGCGGATTATTGTGGCGTCAATGTGGTTCGGCCTCAGAACCTGGAAACGACGGCCTTGGGGGCTGCATTCATGGCCGGATTGGGCTCGGGTTTTTGGAAGGACCTTAAAGAAATCAAGCGTGTTTGGAAAGTAAACAAAGAATTCAAAGTGAAAATGACTTTGAAGGATCGCAAAACCAGAATGATTCGTTGGCAAGAGGCCCTGGAAAGAGTTTAGAGAATGGCAGCTCCTGAAAAAGAACAAGTCATTTTTAAAAAAGTCGCGATGTCTGAAAAGAAAATGCTTTTCCGTGAAGTGGCTGACGATAAATTGCAGCTTGCCATTCGCGGAACCGAGCAAGAAGGTCTGTTTCATTTGATCGCCGTGCAGACGGAAAAAGATGAGGTTCTGCTTTGCCATCACACGGCGGATTCAAAAGGTGTGACGGTAAATCAAAAGATTTTTGTGAACTTCTCATTTAAGACCGAAAAATATTTTTTTCAAACGGAGCTCAGCTTTCAATCGGGCTGGGCCGTGATCAGAACGGACGTGGACCTTTTTCAACTGCAGCGCAGAGCTAACGCTCGCATTGATATTCCGGCTAAGTACGATGCGATGTTCATTTTGATGAAACACGGTGGGAAGTCTTATTTTCTGGATTGTTGGGTCAAAGATGTTAGTGCCGGCGGCTTTAAGTTAGAACTTCCTCACGCGGAACCAGACCTTAAAGTCGGCGACAAAGTCCGGGGAACTTTGCGTTTGGGAGCTCGTCGTCCGATGGAATTTGAAGTTGAAGTTCGTTTCGCGCAAAAAAAAGAACACGAGGGGCGGGTACATCAAATTGCGGGCGTACAGTTTTTAAATATCGATCAACTTTTGGAGAATCGTCTTCTCAGTTTGATGATGGATCTGCAGCGTGAACTCTATTTGAAGTATCGTTAATCACGTTTTTTGAACTGTTCTAACTCGCGGATCTTTTCCGTCATATTTTGAAGGCGGTCGACAAAGGACTTCAGCATACACTCAGCCCAGGTGGGAAGTTCGGACATCAGTTGTTTGAAGCCGTCCTCAGAGACTTTCACTAAGACAACATCAGTGACAGCTTGGGCTGAGGCCGAGCGGGGGCTGTTGGAGATAAGAGCGAATTCGCCGAAGGACTCTCCATCCACGATGTCACAGATCGAGATGCGTTTCCCCATATTGTCTTTCGTGAAGATGTTCACCACGCCGGTTTCAACAATATAAAAATGATTTTCAATGTCGCCCTCAAAGAAAACGTAATCTCCAGGCTTATAGCTCTCTTTTTGAATCGCACTCAAAGCATCTGACACGAAAAAGTCCTTGTTAAAGAAAACCCTCGAACCAACATCTAAATGATACTCAAATTCCCCCAGAAAGGTACGCCGTACCTTTTTGAAGTGCGGCGCTTCCAAAGAAAATGTGGAGTTTTTAGATAAGGCGACTCAGATCACGGACATTTTTAATGAAAGTGATCTTTTTATCTTTAGAAAGCTTCAGGTCCGCCAGATGCCTTTTGTTGGAATAAGGGATTACGAAATGTTGGAAGCCCAACTTATCGCCTTCCTTGATTCGGTTTTCAGCAAAAGAAACACCACGGACTTCGCCGGTCAGGCCGATTTCGCCAAAGAAACAGGTTTTGGCGTCAAGATCCCGACGTCCTTCCGTGGATAAAATGGCGGCAGCCACCGCGAGATCCGCGGCGGGTTCCACCAGCTTCAAACCGCCCACGACATTGATAAAAATGTCATTCGAAGATAAACGAACATCCAAGTGACGATCTAAAACGGCCGTTAAAAGATGCAAACGGTTCACATCGATTCCTAAAGCTGTGCGACGAGGCATCGCCATGGGGCTTGAAAGAGTGAGGGCTTGAACTTCGCATAGCAAAGGGCGAGTTCCCTCCATGGAGGCAAAAACCGCAGAGCCAATCAACTGGTCGCCACGTTCTTCAAGGAAAAGCTCTGAGGGGTTGGCAACCTCTTCAAGACCTTTGGAGTTCATTTGAAAGACGCCCAATTCATGAGCCGCACCGAAGCGATTTTTCAAGGCGCGCAACAGGCGGAAGTTGTAGGAGGCGTCGCCATCAAAAGAGAGTACGCAGTCCACCATGTGCTCCAAAACTTTGGGACCTGCGATGTTGCCATCTTTGGTGACGTGACCAATAAGAATGACGGTGATGCCTTCTTGTTTTGCCAGCCCCATCAGATGGCCGGCACATTCGCGCACTTGAGAAACGGAACCGGGAGCTGCCTGCAAATCCGGCAAGAACATCGTTTGAATCGAATCCACCACCAGAACTTCGGGCTTTTTAAAGCGCGCCAGCTCCATGATGCTATGAAGATTGCTTTCACAGCCAATCTCAATCAGCGGGGAGCGAATACCCAAACGGTGAGCGCGAGACCCAGTTTGGGAAACGCTTTCCTCTCCCGAAATATAAAGAACCTTGTGCTTATGCTTCGCTAAACCACCGGCCATTTGCAGTAAAAGAGTGGACTTTCCGATCCCGGGAGAGCCCCCTAGCAGAACGAAACTGCCGCGGGCCAAGCCACCCCCTAAAACACGGTTGAGTTCTTCATAGTCCGTGTCAAAGCGATCTAATTTCACCTCTTCAAGGCTTTGGTCTAGGGAGACAGGCTTAGCTGAAGGAGAGCCTTTCTCAGGGCTTCCGGTAGACCATCCGCGAGTTTTAACCTCCGGCAGCTGCAATTCTTCAACAAATGAGTTCCACGCACCGCAGTCTGTGCATTTTCCTTCCCACCTAGGTCTTTGGGCTCCACAATTTTGACAGGTATAGATCGTTTTCGTCTTCGATTTTGCCATAGATATTCGGTATCATTATTGGATGAGAGATACAAGGATTGTACATATGAAGAACGCACTGAAGTGCATCGTGATTTCTTTGTTGATGAGCCCCATGGCCGGAGCTCAAACAGCTAAAAATGACCTAGAGTCTTTTAAAAAGGCTCTCGCAGATTTTCGGGAGTCGAAATACGAACAGACGATTCCGGCTTTGCAGGAAATTCTGAAAGAGAAAACGTCTTTGGAAGAATATGCGCGTTTTTATTTGGCGCAATCTTTCATGAAAACCACTAAATGGGACCAAGCCGAGACCGAACTAAAAAAGATTCTCGATCTTTCACCCAACGTAAAGATGTCCATTGAGGCGTCCAATCTTTTGGGGCAAGTCGCTCTTGAAAAGAAGAGCTTTAAACAAGCGGACATTCACTTCAGTAAACTCGAAAAGAGAACTCGCAACACCGAAGACTATCCAGACGTGATTTACAATTTGGCTTTGGCGGAAAAAGGTTTGGGGCGTCACGGTCAAATGTGTAAGTGGCTGGTGAAGTTGTATGAGCGTTATCCGGCGTACTCTAAGGTACAAAACTGGAGCGTGGATTTAGCCGCGAACGAATTTGACGGGAAACCTTCTGACTGTCGAGTCACCACCGAAGACTTCCGCACACGCGTGCGCTATTTATTGTGGGCGGGTCTGGATCAAAAGGCCCAAGGTGAAATCAACATCATGAAGGAGAAGTTGGCAAAGACAGACAAGTATCTTGCCGACAAACTGCAGGCGCAGTTCTATATCCAAGAAGGTGAAGTCAATAAGGCTGTCGAAATTTTAAAACCCTATTACGAGGCCTATAAAAAGAACTTCGACTATCTGATTCTTTTTGCTTCCGCCTCGGCGCGAGCAGGGGAAAGTCAGTTGGCGGTTGGATCTTACTATTCAGCTTATAAGCTGAGTCCTCGCTCTAAAACGGGCCGTCAGGCGCTCTATCAGTCCGCCTTCTTGAGTTATCAATTCCAAGACTATGATGGAGCGGCAAGACGTTTTCAGGAGTTCATGAAAGTCTATCCGAACTCTGGCTTGAATAGAGATGCTCAATGGCACTTGTCCTGGTTGAAATATCTAAAAGGGGACTATCAGGGTGCTTATAAAGATTTTGCTTCTTTAAACAATCAAAAGCGCAAAAACAAAAAAGCCTGGAAGTCATTTCCGCAAGACCGTGTGACTTATTGGATGGCGATGAGTCTTTTCCGTCAGGGGAA
>JAHRXB010000107.1 GCA_019104905.1 Bdellovibrio sp. | reverse complement strand
ACGGTCGGGGACGTCCGAGGCTGGACCATGCCGCGCTGGACGTGAACTGGAGCCATAGCGGCGACGGCCTCCTCGTCGCCAGCGGTGCCGGCGTGCGGGTCGGTGTCGACCTGGAGCGGGTGCATGCCCGGCCGCGCGCGCTGGACCTGGCCCGGCGCTTCTTCGCGCCGGCCGAGCGGGCCTGGCTCCAAGCGCAACCCGCGGGGATGCGCGACGCCGCGTTCCTGCGCCTGTGGTGCGCCAAGGAAGCCTGTTTCAAGGCCCTTCGTGCCTATCAGCAACCGTCGGTGATTTCGGAAATTTCTATAGGGGCCTGGCAAAATTTAGATTCTCAGACTGAGACATACCGACTTTTAAACTCTGAAACCTTCAATTCTCCCTCTAGAAATCATGGTTTCACCGTTCATTTCTTGTCCCACACATACAGCTTTTTTATTTTTCCCTCTTAACTTTGGTCCAGTCCTGCCGAAGAGTTTATTAACACACGTTAATGTTCAACGATTCAGTTAGTAAGGTTTAAGGTAGGTGAACAATGGGAAGTGGAAAGTACAATCGCAGAGTGGCTCCAAGGAAAGAAGTCTCTCCCATTCATATTTCGTATCTCACGTCTTTAGATGACTTCGCAAAAATTGCGCGAAACTGCGAGATTGTGGAAGCGTCGTCGTCGGGACTTTTGTTGCTGATTAAGCGTGAAGATTTGATTCCATCAGCTCTTCGTAAGACTCTGACTTTAGATGTTTTGATTGGCGATCGCGTCTTCATGCATCTTGAAGAAATGAACCTCGAGGTGTCCGGCGTGATCACGCGCACACAACTTCTGGGCAAAAAAGGATTCTATGTGGCTGTCGACTACAGTGATGAGGCGCCCGAATATTGGAGAGAATGTCTGATGGATCTTCTTCCCAAACCTGGAGAGCTCGACTAAGTCCAATCTTGCGATATTCTCTAATAAAAAACCCGCTTTCGCGGGTTTTCTTTTAGACAAGATCAACAAACTTAGGCAGGCCAATCTCAGAGACCAACACCACCGAATAATGAGGGGGCAAAAACCAACTGATCGCTTCCGCGATACCTTGGTGCTCCTTCGTCGGGGGATTCCCCAGCGATTCTAAAGAAAAAGCCAAGTCATAATGCTTACGATCCGCACTCATTACCAAAATGCGCGGACGCAGAACATTCTGATCACGGAAAAACTCATTTAAAATATTGCGAACATATTGTGGCAAATAGTGAGGCGCCGGAGGCCCCGCATGAAGGCCCTGCCCCTTTTCCATCTCCACTGTTCCTACCGGAGACTCCGAGGCTGTCTTATAGAACAAGCCTGTCTCTTTAAAATGCCAAAGCATTCCATAAGTGAATACATAATCGGGATACTCTTTACGAGGATTCACGACAAGCCCCACGCCCTTCATCGCCAACCACTGCATGATTTTATTCGCAGGCTCTGTGGCTTCCGCTGAGGTCTCGGCCAAAAGATAAGGCCAACCATCGGGACCCTTTTGAGGAACTTCATGAATAAGTTTGAGGTTGCCTTGGGTGATGGACATAAAAAAGTCTGTCTCCCACTGATGATCCCGTCGTTCATCGGGGACATTGACCAACTCAAGTAGATTCATAGCAAACTCCTAAAAAAAAGGCCGGGATATTTCCCAGCCTTTCTATGCCCCTTTCAAAAGGGGGTCAAGACGAACTCGGTCGGAGCCCGTTCCTAGTATTCCTCGACAATAACAAGGGTTTTATAACCACGTTCATAGCGAACTCGGCCATAGTCATCATATTTAGGCTGACCCGTTCGAGTATCTAGAACAGGGATTTGCCCTTTGTCCGCCGCCAAAACCGCATAATAGATTTGTGTGATAGAGTCCTTGTGAACTCGCACGCAACCTGAAGACGCCCGAGAGCCCAAGGCCTGTTCACCCACCGCTTCGCCACCCTTCAAATCGGGAGGAACCTGGTGAACCGCCAAACCGCGTTTTTCATTAAAGAACATCGCGTAAGGCATCTGAAACTTACTTTCACCGGAACGATACTTTTCATTTTCCACACGCTTGATCGTGTAAAAGCCACGAGTTGTATGTCTCCAGTGAGACTCTGTGGAACCCTTAAAGATCTTATTGATCACACCACGGACCGCGCTGATGTATTCAAGATCTTCACGACCCGTTGAAACATCCGTCGTCAACATCAACTGACGATTTGTATATAGACGAAGAGTCTGGGCCTGCGGGCCACGGGCCGCCTTATTGATAACAATCACGTTGGTATATTGATTGAGGTAGGTTTCGCCTCGGAAGTAAGCGGCCTCGTCAAAGAGCTTTCCATAGGGAGCTTCGTAAGAGTCCTCCACCATCAGACGTTTTTCAATTTCGGTTCTCGATTGGGCAAAAACCTGAATCGAGCACAAAGTTGCAAATAAAAGTAATGAGAAGACCGTAAGCAATTGTTTCATTAAATCTCCGACACCCAAAGTGCGTTTGTGGGCGGATATCTAGCAGAAACTTTTGCAGGGTCGTATCAATTTTGGTCACTTTGTAACAATTGTGTAATCAAGAAATTAATTCTTAAGAGGGGAAAATAAAAAAGGTCAGACTTTTACATCTGACCTTTTTTTGAAATCTAAAAATAAATGGTAGGGAATGCCGGATTCGAACCGACGACATCCACCTTGTAAGGGTGGCGCTCTACCAACTGAGCTAATTCCCTATCGTCTCGAAGGACCAATTTGTAACAGTGGTCCCTCATTATTGGCAATAACTTTTTTAAAAAATCCTACTTTTTTACGTCGTCGAAGCAAACTTTTTGAGTCAGGTATGCTGAGATCTTCATAATTTGCATATGAACCATCCCCTCAAGCCCCTGAACATCCAAAGTACCCATGGAAAGGACCATCACACCTTGGGTTGGAACACTTCCTCTTAAAGGCGGAATTGGCGAATCTTTCTCGTTAAAGGCCGTCAATTGCACTCTGTAGGTGATTCCACCCTTGCTGGTCATTTGCGCCAAGATCTTTTGATTACGCTCAATACCCACGCCGGTCGCGAGAACTCGGCAAGTGTCTCCATCAAACTGCTTCACTTGCAACTGACGAAGGCCTGTCGCCTTTTGACGTACAACCTTCAGAGCGAAGTAGGAAACGAAGTCCCCTTGTTCAACCTTCCACAAGCCTTGAATATCAGACCATGGGAACGGCTGAGCCAAAGCCCACGGCCATGGAACCCAACGGTCGTCACTGGCAGGCATCACATGCTCTTCAGGCTCTGCAAAAGCACTTACTGACATCGTCATCGCCGAAATTACAACCAAAGTTGATAAGAAAATTCTGCGTAACATGAATCCCCCCCTAGTGCTCGAAATGAACTCGAGCCGCTTTATTCATGTAGTATCCGTTTTTGGCTCTAAAAATATATTTAGGTTTTTCGTAATCAGGTTCGATCAACTTACGCAGACGTTTGATCGTCACGTAAATCTTATTATCGTGAATCGCAGGATCATAAGGCTGCTTCCACACATTCTCGACCAGGAATTCTTTTGAGTAAATCTGACCCTGGTTTTGTACAAACAAGCGCAGAAGATCCAACAAAATGAACTGATTTTTAAAATCAATACGTCCCAGTTTTTTCTCGATGACCGAGTGATTGACCTCATCAAAGATAAGATCGAAGTTTGTCTGAGACTCACCACCGATTTTTTCAGCGAGTGTCTTCACCATGCGCGCCAGGCGTTTTTGGTTTTCACCATCAACAGATCTTTGCGCCAGCGTGATGTAGGTTCTTGCCATATCCTTATCGCCGATTTCAAAGTATGCGTCCGCCAAGCCGCCCATGAGGTAATTCGACATTACCACATTGCGAGTTTCTTTGACGATGTCGTAGGCTTTCCACAAAACCTCAATCGCCTCGTCATACTTTTTCATTTGCTTTAAGATGTCCGCATTCAAAAACAACGAAGCCGCTTGAAGATCGGGCATTTGATAGACTTGGAAGAAAACCTGAAGATTGTAGATCTCTTTCAAAGCGTCAGAATGACGACCTGTCGAAGGATGAGAGTAAACCATCGCCAGACCGAAGATCGCGTGACAGATATCTTCTTTGTTGTCAGAGGCCAGAGCGATTGCCAAAGCTTTCTGAAGATAGTCCATCGCCGTCTCAAGTTGGCCTTTGTAAGACGCGCACACTGCGAGTGTGTAGTAAGTCTTGGAGTTCAGTTCAAAGCCTTCTTTAAGAACTAAATCTTGGAGTTTTTCTTTTGTTAGGTTGATTTCTTCAAACTGTTCGCGCTCTGCATAGATACGCAACAACAGGTTTAAGCACTTCAAGTATTGAGAGAAATTTTTCTCAGCAAAGTATCCTTTCGAAGCATCCTGAAGATGCTGCACGGCCGGTGTGAATTCACCCCGATCGCAGTATAACTTGCCGAGCTCAAAGGCACGCTCTAGTTCATTCATAAGTTCCTAAAACTCCAAAACAAATACAAAATTACTCGCAGGGGTTCAGGTTTTTACAGATTGTCAGGATTTCGTCAATGCAAGACGCGGACAGCTGCTTAAAAATTGGGCATAATGAGAATTGATTTCAGTAATGTAATCATGAGGCCAAGAGGGTGCCCAAAATAACGCGATGGGCTTAAAGAATATCGCCTTGCGTACCAAGGATCTTCGCGAGGGAAAAATAAAGAAGGCCCTCG
>JAHRXB010000216.1 GCA_019104905.1 Bdellovibrio sp. | reverse complement strand
CCCTTCAGTGCCAATACTGGAGGGATGGGAGCTTACAGTCCCTGTGATTTTTTGGAGCCCGAGGATGAGGTGGCTCTTCACTCGATCTTCGCTAAAACCTTAAAGTATCTCAAGTCACAGAAGAAACCTTACCAGGGATTTCTCTTTGCGGGTCTGATGAAGACGGCTCAAGGGCTTTATGTTCTAGAATACAACGTGCGTATGGGGGATCCTGAAACTCAAGCTTTAATGCCAAGATTGAAAACTGATTTGGCAAAGTTGATTGTAGCCTCCGTCACTCATGAACTTAAAGGTCAAAGCTGTGAACTTTCCAGTGAAAAGGCGGTGCATGTTGTGGCCGTCAGTCAAGGGTATCCCCAGACACCCATGCTTCTGGGAAGTCCGATTTCTTATCCCGCTCTGGCGACGTTGAAAAATCAAATCTACTTCGCCGGGGTCTCAGAAAAACAGAATCACCTCATAAACACCGGAGGACGCGTTCTCGGGGTTACGGCCGTTGCGCCCACACGTCAAGAGGCTCGGGTTCAAGCTTACCAGGATTTGAAGAAGATCTCGTTCGAAGGCATGTACTTCAGAGAGGACATTGCTGAATGAGACCCCTGCGAGTCGCTATCTTTGCTTCGGGAACGGGATCCAATGCGCGGACCTTGATCGAAAAAGCACAAACTCTGAGAGGAGCACTTGAAATCTCTTTTGTGCTTTCTGATAAAGCAACAGCACCTGTTCTTAAAAAAGCTGAAGAGTTGGGAGTGCGAACTTACTTGGTAGAAAAAAAGCTAGATCGCCAAAACCACGAACAAGCCATTCTGAATATCTTGCGCGAGCATCGCATCGACTGGATTTTTCTGGCGGGTTATATGCGCCTGCTATCAGGAGCTTTTTTACGGCAGTTTGCATTGTGGCACGGGGACGCTTCTCAGGTCGTTAATATTCATCCGTCGTTATTGCCAGCTTATCCGGGGGCAGAAGCGATTGCGCGGGCTTATCAGGATCGGGTTTCACACACCGGGGTCACGATTCATTTTGTCGACGAGGGCATGGACACCGGGAAGATCATACATCAAGAGGCTTTGAGTTTATCTCCTGAGGCTTCTCTGGCGGATTGGAAGGAAATGATTCACCGCTTGGAACACCGAATGTATTCGAATTTTTTAGAATCTCTTTCTCTTGGCCAACAAAAAACGTTTTATTTTGAGGAGAACCAGTGATGCAAAGAATTTCTGTTCGCAGCCTCTATGACCATAGCACGGAAAAAGCCCTCAAAAGAGCTTTGGAAAAAGAAGCGCCAGTGACGGGGCTTCATCTGCGCCGGGTGTATTGGCTCGTTGAAAAAAAATCGGGATTGGCGAAAGAGCTGCGTTTGGAAACTTTGCTGGATAAAGTCTTTTTTGACCCCATCGCAGAAGAAATTCAACACGGCTTTCCTCAGTTTAAGGACTCGGCCACTTACGTCGAGGTTCGATTTCTTGCTGGTGTTACTGACAATCTGGCTCGATCAGCCACGGAAGCATTAATGCTGTTTTCTTCGCAACATAATTCTTCTTGGCAAGAGTTTGGCATCGAAGTTCACAGTGGGTGGGCTCTTGAAATCGAAGGGGATATTTCTAAAAAACAAATTGAAAATGTTTTGTTTCAATCTTTGGCCAACCCTTTGTTGAATAAGGTGGAATTTGCACAAGGAGCAGAGCTCGCGAAGTACAATCCGTGGCAGCACTTCACGAAATTTTGGGATTCTCCAAAAATGGAAAACCGCACCTTGCAGTTGTTTGAACTCAAAGAAGAAGTGCTTCAGAAAGTCAATGAAGAGCGGGGATTGGCTCTCAGCGACGAAGAAATTCACACCATCATTTCTCACTTTTCCCAACCCCAGTTACAGTCACAAAGAGCCCACAAAGGGTGGTCTCAAAAAATCACCGAAGTGGAGTTGGAATGTCTTGCACAGACATGGAGTGAACACTGCAAGCATAAGATATTCGCAGCCGAAGTTGACTACTCTGAAGCCCCAGGTGTTTATCCTGCGCTCGGGGATAAAAAGATCGTCAGTCTTTATAAAAGCTATATTCAAAAGGCTACAAAAGACCTTGAGAATTGCGGTTACCTTGTGTCTGTCTTTAAAGACAACGCCGGGATCGTTGATTTCGATAAGAACGTCAATATCTGTGTAAAGGTCGAAACTCACAACAGCCCTTCGGCGTTGGACCCTTTTGGCGGGGCGCTGACGGGGATTTTGGGGGTCAATCGAGATATTCTGGGATGCGGATTGGGGGCGAAACCCATCGCCAACACCGATGTCTTCTGTCTTTCAAAGAAAGATCTTTTTCCACAGTCAGATTCCGCGAAGCGCCCCGAGCTTCTGAAAGACCCCGGAGTCATCTTCCGTGGTGTTCATCAAGGTGTCGAAGAAGGGGGCAATCAAAGTGGGATTCCCACGATCAATGGAAGTTTCTATTTTGCGAGCGAGTTTGCCGCAAAACCCTTGATCTTTGTTGGCTCGTTGGGGGTTATGCCCAAATCCGTTCAGGGCCGCGCGTCCGAGGTCAAAGAGATCAACTCCGGCGATTTAATTGTGGTGGCGGGGGGACGTCTTGGAAAAGACGGAGTGCACGGGGCGACGTTCAGTTCGCTCGCTCTTCATGATCAGGTTTCGTCAAACGTTGTGCAAATCGGTGACAGCATCACACAGAAGCGTTTGTTGGATTTCACTTTGCAGGCGCGGGATCGTGGTTGGATACAAGCCATCACCGACAATGGCGCTGGCGGTGTCAGCTCCTCCATTGGAGAAATGGCACAGTTATGCGGTGGAGCTCGTTTGGATCTTAGCAAACACCCTCTCAAGTACGGTCATCTTGAATACTGGGAAATGTTAGTCAGTGAATCCCAAGAGCGTATGTCCTATGCGGTGAAGCCGCAAAACATCCCAGCTTTTCTGCAGCTCGCTCAGGATATGGGGGTTGAGGCCAGTGTGCTGGGAGAGTTCACTCACAGCGGCACTTTTGAAGTTCATCACGGTGACACTCCCTTGGCCTCTTTAGATCTTCATTTTCTTCACGAAGGTTTAAGCCGCATGAAGCTCAAAGCCCATTTTGAGGGGCCGCAGGCGTATTCCGAGTTTCATCGTGAACACGCGAAGAAGGTGATGCCGGAAAACACGGCCGCAGGACTTGGCGAGGTGCTGAAGCAGGTCTTGGCTTCTCCGAATGTGGCGTCGCGGGAACCTTTGGTGCGATATTATGATCACGAAGTCCAAGGGGCGACCCGTTTAAAACCCTATGGTGGAAAAACGCAACAGGGTGCGAACGACGCGGGTGTTTTGGATTTGTCTGTCCACGGGGGCGAAGAAAATAATGCGGTGGCGGTTTCCAACGGTCTCTGCCCGCAGTTTTCTTACTATGACACTTATTTGATGGCGCAAAAAGCGGTCGATGAAGCTGTCAGAAATTTGGTGGCGACGGGAGTGAATCCGTCAAAGATGGCTTTAGTGGATAACTTCTGCTGGCCTGATCCTGTTGCTAAAGCCAGCAATCCCGATGCTCTTCATAAAATGGCCCAGCTGGTGCGGGCGTGTGAGGGACTGTACAAGGCGGCCCAAGATTTCTCGGCCCCTTTTGTGAGCGGCAAAGATAGCATGAAAAATGACTTCATTGGCAAAACGAAATCGGGCGACACCGTCAAAATCTCGGTTCCTCCGACGTTGCTTGTGACAGCGATAGGTCAAATTCCTGACGCACAAAAAGTAGTTCCCGGATTTTTTCAGAAAGCGAAGGAAGAAATTTATGTTTTGGGTCGTCTGACCGAGAGCCTTTATGCCTCAACTCTGTCCCAGGAATTTGCAGTGGAAGCAGAGCGGGCTCCCGAATATCCCGATCTGAAAGCCAATCGAAATCTCTATGAATTGATCTATGCGGGAATTCAAAAAAGTCTTCTCTCATCTTGCCATGATATTTCCGAGGGCGGACTTTTCGGGGCGCTGGCAGAATCTTGTTTTGGAAACTCTTTGGGGGCCTCTGTGGACTTTAACGGAATGACCTGGAATCAGCTTTGGTCTGAGACCGGCTCTTTGTTTGTCGTCAGCGTGCCGCAGGAAAAAAAGGCGGACTTTGAAGGGCATTTTGCAAAAAACTTCCGTCATTTGGGAGTTGTCACGGATTCCGCACAAATAGAGTGGAGTTTTGAAGGACAAAAATGCCAAGCCCCCATCCAAGACCTACAAAACATCTGGTCACAAGGAGTGCAGAATGTCTACGAAGCCTAAGTTCTTAGTTCTTTGGGGCGACGGAATTAACTGCGAGAATGAAACTGCTAGAGCCATTGAATTGGCGGGCGGAATAGCCCACAAGGTTCATGTGAATGAACTTCTTAAGAATCCACAAAGTCTTCACGACTATCAGGCGATGATTTTTCCCGGAGGATTTTCTTTTGGGGATCATCTGGGAAGTGGGCAGATTCTGTCTCTGAAGTTGGAAAAGACTTTGAAGGAAGAACTTCAAAAGTTTGTAAAGACAAAGCCAGTCCTGGGGATATGTAATGGATTTCAAACCTTGCTTCGCCTGGGTCTGTTGCCAGACGCGGATTTCCAAAGAACCTGCGCTTTGGTTAAAAATGAACAAGGTCATTTCATCGATCGTTGGGTGGAACTCGATCGCGATGAACAGTCTCCCTGCATCTGGACGCGATCGTTGCCGAAAAATTTTGTTTTACCTATTCGTCATGGCGAAGGGCGTTTTGTCTGTCAGGAAGAAAAGACATTGCAGCGTTTGCTGAACAATCATCAAACGGTTTTGCGCTACAAAGAAAATGTCAATGGGGCGATGGCGCAAATTGCTGGGGTCTGTGACTCATCGGGCTTGGTTTTTGCGTTGATGCCTCATCCAGAAGCGGCCCTTCATGATTGGCATCTGCCGTTTGAAGGGAAAGCCTGGGGATTGGAATTTTTTAAAAGTGCTGTTGATTTTTTAAGGGGTGAAAGATGACACAAATTCGCAGAGCTCTTTTGAGTGTTTCAGATAAGACCGGACTTTTGGATTTGGCGAAAGTTCTGGCCGCTCAGAACGTTGAGTTGATTGCCAGTGGGGGAACCGCAAAATCGTTGCAAGAGGCGGGTTACAAAGTCACTCCAGTGGAAACCTTAAGTGGCAAGGGGGAGGCCTTTCAAGGACGAATGAAGACGATCAGTTTTGAAATTGCGTCTTCGTTGTTGTTTCGTCGTGAAGATCCCCAGGACTGCGATCAGGCCGCGCAGTTGGGAATTGAGCCTATAGATTTGGTTGTGGTGAATCTTTACCCCTTCCACGAGACTTTAAAAAAACAACAAGAACAAAGCGAAGTCCATGGATTTGCCGAATGTATCGAGCACATCGACATCGGCGGACCGACATTACTCCGTGCGGGAGCGAAAAACTTTCAGTCAGTCACTGTGCTTTGTGAGCCCACTCAATATCCAGAATTTATGAAAGAGTTCGCAGAGCACAAGGGCACAACTACTTTTGAGTTTCGTCAAAAATGTGCCGCTCAAGTTTATACGATGACCTCGTTTTATGACATGGCCATTGCCGGCTTCTTGACACAGAAAACGGGGGCCGTCCTTCGTTATGGCGAAAATCCTCATCAAAAAGCATTTGTTTTAAAAGATCCCTTCCAAGAGGGGCTCGCGCACGCGCGGTCCTTACAGGGGAAAGAGATGTCTTACAATAATTACCTCGATGCGGACTTCGCTCTTAAGACGTTGCAAGATGTGCATTCCTGGCAGGGGCCCAAAGCCCTCCCGACGGCTGTGGTTGTGAAACATAACACGCCTTGCGGATTGGCCGTGGGGGAAACGCCTCTGCGCGCCTTGGAGATGGCCTGGAAAGGGGACGAAAAGAGTTCATTTGGCGGCATCATTGCCTTGAACTTTGCAGTCACCGAGGACATCGCGGCGTTCTTCTCTGAAAAATTCGTCGAAGTGATTTTGGCTCCTTCGTTTCAGGAGGGGGCTCGTGAAAAACTCAAAAAAAATTGTCGCCTCATGGAGGTGGCACTGACGCCATCAAACGCCTGGCAGGCACGCTCCATCGAGGGCGGTCTTTTGATGCAAGAATCCGACAGCTTTAACCTTGCGAATATGAAGGTGGTCACGCAGAAGACCTTTGCAGAAGACAAACAACGTCTGGCCGGTTTTGCGATGCTTGCGGTGAAAAACTTGAAGAGCAATGCCATTGCCATCTGTCGTCAACAAGGCCCCGAGTTTGAGCTTCTCACGATGGGTTCCGGTCAAACCAATCGCATTGATTGCATTGAAAAACTCATCACTTCCAGACTGGCCGATAAAGGAATCCAAGATCTTTCGGACGTCGTTCTGGCGTCTGACGCCTTCTTCCCGTTCCCAGATTCCGTGCAAGTCGCCGCGAAGCTCGGCGTAAAATACATCATCCAACCCGGAGGCTCCGTCAAAGACCCCGACGTCATCGCCGAAGCCAACCACCTAGGAGTCGCCATGATCTTCACCTACCGCCGCCACTTCCTCCACTAGAGGTACGCCGTACCTTTTTGCAGTGCGGGGAGTTAAACATGACGCTATGGCGAGGGATATAGTCATAGGTTTAAAAATTTCGAGGAGAGAATATGTCGAAGATTGATTACAAAGAAGCCGGAGTGGATGTAACCAAGGCCGATGCCTTTGTCGAAAGAATTAAAAATCTCGTGCCGACCACCTTTAATGAGCAAGTCCTTCAGGGTATTGGCGGTTTTGCCGCCGTCTATAAGCTGAACGAAGAGAAATATCTCGCCTCTTGCACCGATGGAGTCGGCACTAAATTAAAACTTGCCCAGAAGTTGGACAAACATCACGGCATCGGGATCGATCTGGTTGCGATGTGCGTGAACGATCTTCTTTGTGTTGGCGCGCGTCCTCTGTTCTTCCTTGATTATATGGCCTTTGGCAAACTCGACACCCAAGTCAGCGAAGAGTTGATCGCGGGAATGGTTGATGGCTGCCGCCAGTCGGGGATGGCCCTTATTGGTGGAGAAACCGCAGAAATGCCCGGCGTCTACCAAGATGGGGAGTATGACTTGGCGGGCTTCAGTGTGGGGGAATTGACCCCTTCAGAAATGTTCACTGACAAACCTATGGAGGCGGGGGACGTGTTGCTCGGCCTGGCCTCCAGCGGTTTTCACTCCAACGGATATTCTTTGCTCAGGAAACTTGTCAAAGACGAAGAAACAGATCTTCTTCATCAGCTTTTGGTTCCCACTAAAATCTACGTCGAGATCTTCACGCAGCTTCGTCGCGCCTTTCCTACGGGGCTTTTAGCCGCGGCCCACATGACCGGCGGAGGCATCGACAATATTCCGCGCATGAGTGATCAATTTAACTATAAGATCACATCATGGCCCTCCTTAGAGGAGGTGGCTCCGGTCTTTAAGACGATTGTGCAAAGGGTGGATCTCCCTCAAGAGGAGCTCTTTCGCACCTTCAATATGGGAGTGGGTTTAACTCTTTTAGTAAAAAAGGCCCAGGCTTCAGCCGTTTTGGATTTTCTTTCTCAAAAGAACGTCAAAGCATGGCGTTTGGGAGAGATTGAAGAGGGCCGGGGAGAGATTCAAATGACGGGTTTGAAAATCTGAGGCGACAAGGCAGCCAGTTAAGAAAATGATTTCGATCTTAATTAACTGGCTGACTTAGTACGACTTGCAGGCGAGCTAGCACCTTTAATATCAAAATCCAAAGACGCCGCGACCTCTTAAGTGAATTTGAATATCTTCGGCGGCGGTCAGCTCAAAATCCAGTCGGCCGTTATAGGGCCCAATATGTGTAGGCCGGAACACCACGCGAACCGAACATCGCTGTCCTTCAAAAAGGAAGTTTGGACAGTTTTCATTTTGTCGAAATCCATCGCCTTGAATGTTGATGTCATTGATGTAGATGGGGATGCGCCCGTTGTTGCGCAGATAAAAACGCACAGACCGACTGGTGTTGATGGGGGTCCGTCCGAAGTTGTAGTAATAGTCTTGAGCTTGGACTTGAACCTCTTGATTCAAATTGATCTGAAAGGACTCCGTTGAGTCATCGCCAAGGGCCGGATTCGCAAAACAAAATCCCAGCAGAAGAAGCAATAGACGTTTCATAAGCACCTCCTGATAGTTCTATTCTTTCGGAGGCAGGTTTGCGGGGGCAAAAGCTATCTCAACTATGCACTTCTTGTCATCCAAGGTCGGTCTTGCGGATGTGTCAAAGGGCTCATTCTAGATCCAAGACTTACTGCTAAAAAAAATAGAACTTGGCCAAAGTTTATGGCGGCGATGTGCGCCGACGATTGCCTCGGGCGCGCAAGAGTGAGAAGCTAGAAGTCCTTCGCTGTGGAGTCTTTAATGAATAAAAATCTGCGTTCCCATCCTATGAAAAATCCCATCATCTTAGCATTGGATGTGGACACCCGAGATCAGACTTTGAAGATTGCCGACGACCTCTCGGAAGTGGTGGGAGGCTTTAAGTTAGGCCCTCGTCTTTGTCTTCGTTATGGAATGGATTTCGTGAAGGAAGTGGCGCAACGGGGCCCTATTTTTTTAGACAATAAACACTTTGATATTCCCTCGACGATGGAGGCTGCCGTACGGGCAAGCTTTGATGCGGGGGCATCTTTGGTGACTGTTCACGCTTTGAGTGGCGCAGAGGCTCTTAAAAAGATGGCGGAGGTTGAAAGGGAGCTCAATCAAATACGTCCCTTTAAGATCCTTGCTGTGACAATCCTCACCTCTTGGGATCAAAACTCCTTGCCAGTGAATATGAAGGAGCAACCGATTGCTCAGCATGTGATTGACTTGGCAGATTTGGTGAAAACGTCGGGTTTATCGAGCGTTGTTTGTTCCCCGCACGAATTGGACCTTTTACAAAACCGCGATCTTTACCTTGTCACGCCGGGAATTCGCTTTAGTATGCAGGATTCTGGAGATCAAAAGCGGATCATGGGTCCTAAAGAGGCTCTTCGTAAAGGAGCTTCAGCTTTGGTCGTGGGTCGTCCCATTCTTGAGGCAAAAGATATCAAGGAAACTGCAACTGATTTTGTAATGGCTGTTTATGAAGAAAAATAATTCTCGTCCTCCTGCTCGTAAATCTCACTCTCAACCTCCTCAGCGTCGTCCTCAGGGCGGTGGTCGTGGGCCCGCCCCAGCGGCGCGCTCTGAAAATCAAATTCCTCGCGAGTGGAGAATTGTCATTGGGACTCACGCGATCAACGAGGTTTTGAATATTCGCCCTCATCAGGTGAAGGGGATGTGGATTCGTCAGGGCTGGGAGCATTCTGGCGATTTGCGAGAGATGCATGAGTTGGCTCTGCAAAAAAAAGTAAAGGTCGATATTAAGCCGGAAGGTGTGATCGAAAAGTTCGGATCCTCCCAGCAGGGCGCGGCTATTTTTGTCGATGGAGCTCCCGTATTAGATATCGAAGGTCTTGAAGGTTTTGAAAAGTCGATCATTTTGATGTTAGACGGGATCGAAGATCCTCATAACCTAGGGGCAATTGTGAGAACTTCTTGGTTAACGGGGGCTCATGGGGTCTTAATACCTGAAGATCGCGCGGTGGGTCTAACCCCGACGGTCCACAAGGTGGCCTGCGGAGGCGTCGAGCATGTTCCTGTGGAAGAGATGACAAATTTCTCTAAGTATGCAGAAGATCTAAAGAAACAAGGATATTGGATCTTTGGATTGAGTCCTCGCGGGAAGCGATCTATTTTTGAATTAGATTTGCCGGATAAAGTGGTCTGGGCCGTGGGTTCAGAAGACAAAGGTTTGAGAGTGACAACAGAGCGTCTCTGTGATGAATTGGTGTTCATTCCGCAGGCTAGTTCTTCGGCGAGTTACAACGCATCTGTGGCGACAGCCATGGCTTTGACTGAAACTCTGAGACAGCACGCGCCGCGCGGAAATCGAAAAAAATCGTAATCTGCCAAATAATTGTCTTTGACGGATGTAGATTTTATCCGTAAAACATTCCGGTTATCTCAGTAATGCTGGTTTAGCTCAATTGGTAGAGCAGCTGATTTGTAATCAGCAGGTTGCGGGTTCGAGTCCCATAACCAGCTCCATTTTTTTTCTGAGGATACATTCACAATGGGTAGGTGCCCGAGTGGCTAAAGGGGGCGGACTGTAAATCCGCTGACTCACGTCTACGAAGGTTCGAATCCTTCCCTGCCCACCATTTGAATGTTGACTTAGAAGGGAATGGGAAGAGAATTTATTCTCTTCGGGCGTTCTGATGGGCGGGAGTAGCTCAATTGGCTAGAGTATCTGCCTTCCAAGCAGAGGGTTGCGGGTTCGAGACCCGTCTCCCGCTCCAAATTCAGAACTTGTGCCCATGTAGCTCAGTGGTAGAGCACACCCTTGGTAAGGGTGAGGTCGTCGGTTCGGCTCCGATCATGGGCTCCACTTGTTACTTTGTTTTTTTTGTTAAAACGGGTTATTAAGATTAAAAAAAATCTCTGCAGGAGGAATGAATGTCTAAAGAGAAATTTAACCGTTCGAAGCCGCATGTGAACATCGGCACAATCGGTCACGTTGACCATGGTAAAACAACTTTGACTGCTGCGATCACTACTACTCTTGCAGCGGCTGGTAAAGCTCAGGCGATGTCTTACGATCAAATCGATAAGTCTCCTGAGGAGAGAGAGCGTGGTATCACTATCTCTACAACTCACGTTGAGTACGAAACTGACAAACGTCACTACGCTCACGTTGACTGCCCAGGCCATGCTGACTACGTAAAAAACATGATCACTGGTGCCGCTCAAATGGACGGAGCTATCTTGGTAGTTTCTTCTGCTGACGGTCCAATGCCACAAACTCGTGAACACATCCTTCTTGCTCGTCAAGTAGGTGTACCTGCTCTAGTTGTTTTCATGAACAAAGTAGACATGGTTGACGATAAAGAACTTCTTGAGCTAGTTGAGCTTGAAGTTCGTGAGCTTCTTTCTAAATACGAATTCCCTGGCGATGAGATCCCTGTTGTTAAAGGATCTGCATTGAAAGCTTTGGAAGGTGATACTTCTGAAATCGGTCGTCCAGCTATCATGAAATTGATGGACGCTTGTGATGCTTACATCCCAGAGCCTGTTCGTGCTACTGACAAAACTTTCTTGATGCCTGTAGAGGACGTATTCTCTATCTCTGGTCGTGGTACAGTTGTTACTGGCCGTGTTGAGCGTGGTATCGTTAAAGTTGGTGACGAGGTCGAGATCATCGGTATCCGTCCAACTCAAAAAACAACTGTTACTGGTATCGAGATGTTCCGTAAGCTTCTTGACGAAGGTCAAGCTGGGGACAACTGCGGTGTTCTTCTTCGTGGTACTAAAAAAGAAGACGTTGAGCGTGGTCAAGTTTTGGCTAAACCAGGTTCAGTTAAGCCTCACAAGAAATTCAAGGCTGAAGCTTACATCCTTACTAAAGAAGAAGGTGGACGTCATACTCCATTCTTCAACGGTTACCGTCCTCAATTCTACTTCAGAACTACTGACGTTACAGGCGTTTGTACTTTGAAAGCTGGAACTGAGATGGTTATGCCTGGCGACCGCGTAGAAGTAGCTGTAGAGCTTATCGCGCCAATCGCTATGGAAAAAGAGCTTCGCTTTGCGATCCGTGAAGGTGGTCGTACTGTTGGAGCCGGCGTTGTTACTGAAATCCTTGAGTAGTAACGCAGCGTAACTGCTATTTATAATCACCCGGGGGACTCCTTGACAAAAGGGTCCCCCTCGGTGTTTCTTGGCACGTGCGTTTTTTAATTTTTTGAAGTGCAGGGGTGTAGCTCCAGTGGTAGAGCGAACGACTCCAAATCGTTAGGTCGTGGGTTCGAATCCCTCCGCCCCTGCCAATTTGATAATTCAAAAGAGGAACTATGGAAAAAGCCAACTCTAAGATTTTGACTCTCAGCTTTGCGATTGCAGCTATCTTGGTCGGTTTAACAACCTCTCTCCTCATCAAAGCTTTCGCTGGAGCTTTTGGTGTGGTTGCGAGAGCTGCTGACTCCGACATAGTAAGACACGGGTTTCCCGTTGTTTTAGGTTTTGCTGTATTTGCGGTTCTTCAGTTCAACCCACGTGTTTTAGCTTGGGGTGAAGAAGTTGTGACCGAAATTCGTAAGGTGGTGTGGCCTTCTCGTAAAGACACAACGGCAATGACTATCGCCTGTGTGATCATGGTTCTTATCTCTAGCGTGATTATCAGCTCATTTGATTTGATTTCAGGCTTTTTTATTAACTACCTCATGAAGTAGGACGGAAACATGGAAAAAAAGTGGTACATCGTTAACGTTCAAACGAGCTGTGAAAATACAGCAAAAAAAGCCATTGAAGAAAAAATCAAATCTTCAAAAATGGAAGAGTTCTTCGGCGACATCCTCATCCCCGCTGAAAGCGTGGTTGAGCTTGTTAAAGGCCAAAAACAAACCAAATCGCGTAAATTTTTCCCAGGTTACATCTTTGTTCAAATGTTTTTGAACGATGAGACTTGGCATTTGGTACGAAATTCGTCTAAAGTGACCGGCTTCGTGGGTGGGACTAAAACTCGTCCTCCTGAGGTTCCGGAAGCCGAGGTTCTTCGTGTGACCCAGCAAATGGCTGGTGTCGGCGAAAAACCAAAACCTAAAGTGAAGTTCTCCATTGGAGAGAATGTGACTGTTGTCGATGGTCCGTTCAGTAACTTCCAGGGTTCCGTAGAAGAAGTGAACGAGGACAAGGGGAAACTCAAAGTTCTTGTGAGCATCTTCGGTAGACCAACTCCTGTGGAGTTGGACTACGTTCAAGTAGAAAAGAATTAAGCTAGTGGCCACATAGGGTGGTCATTGGAAATTAACAAAACACAACCTCTTGCAGGAGTGGGTCATGGCAAAAAAAGTTACAGGAATGATCAAGCTGCAAATACCGGCAGGGAAAGCGAATCCAGCTCCTCCCGTTGGACCGGCACTTGGACAGCACGGGGTAAACATCATGGAATTCTGTAAGCAGTTCAACGCTCGTACACAAGCGTTGGGTGATAGTATCATCCCTATCATCATCACTGTTTATCAAGACAGATCGTTTACTTTCATCACAAAAACACCACCGGTGTCTTCTTTGATCAAAAAGGCGTTGAAATTGGAATCTGGTTCCAAGCAACCTCAAAAAGACAAAGTTGGCAAAATCAATAACGATCAAATTAAGCAAATCGCTACAACGAAGTTGCCTGATTTGAACTGCTTGAAAGTTGAATCCGCAATGTCACAAGTTGCTGGTACAGCTAAGAGCATGGGTATCGACATCGCGTAAGGGGTGGTGATCTATGGCAGGTAAAAAATTCGAAGCAGCCTCTAAGAAGGTTGATTCTCAAAAAAAGTACACTGTTGAAGAAGCATTCAAACTCGTTGTTGAGACAGCTCCAGCGAAGTTTGATGAATCTATCGACGTAGCATTGCGCTTGGGTATTGACCCTAAGCAATCTGACCAACAAGTTCGTGGCGCGATCGCATTGCCTCACGGTCTTGGTAAAGAAGTTAAAGTTGTTGTTTTCGCAAAAGGCCCTAAAGAGGCTGAAGCGAAGGCGGCTGGCGCTGACTTCGTTGGTGCTGACGATCTTGTTGCTAAGATCCAAGGCGGCTGGTTGGATTTTGATAAATGTATCGCGACTCCAGACATGATGGCGACAGTTTCTAAAGTTGCTAAAATTCTCGGACCTCGTGGTTTGATGCCGAATCCAAAGATCGGTACTGTAACTATGAACGTGGGCGAAGCAGTTACTGCTGAGAAAAAAGGTAAACTTGATTTCCGCGTTGATAAAGCAGGTATCGTACATGCTGGTATCGGTAAAAAATCTATGGGAGACACTAAGCTTCGTGAAAACTTCATGACGCTTTTGGGTGCTATCGTGAAAGCGAAGCCTGCGTCTTCTAAAGGTATCTATCTTAGAACCGTATCCGTAGCTTCAACTATGGGTCCTGGTGTTAAGATCGAACCAAATGCGGCAGCAGCTGCAGCTGGTTTGAACTAAGTTGATTTTTATACTCCGGCTTCGGTCGGAGTATTTTAAGTTTTTTAAATTGCGATCAGAGACAGTAGGTTTCTTCTTGTGGATGTAATCCCTCGATTGTGAGGGGCCTACCGAGATAAGGCAAAAAGGTTTCACTAACCTCCAACCCGACCTGATTCGCACAGGCTGCTTCGGTGAAAGCCGGGGCACGCAAAATCTAACGAAAGGAGGCTCACTTATGATCACTCGCGCAGATAAAGAGCAAGAGATTAAGCTTATCACTGAAAAGTTTGGTAAAGCTAAAGGAGCTTTCATCGTCGACTTCAAAGGCATCAAGGTTGAGCAGGTTACTAACTTGCGTAAAAAATTGAATGCTGCTGAATCAGAGATGAAGGTTGTCCGCAACACTCTTGCAAAAAGAGCGTTCAAAGATCACCCAGCTATTGAAAAGGCATTTGCTAATTCAATGAAAGGTACTAACGCCATCGTATTCTCATACGGTGAAGTGAACGCTACTGCAAAAACATTGGCTGAATTTGCGAAGGACGTTGAAGTTCTTCAAATTAAGTCAGGTGTTATGGATGGCGAAGCTTTGGATGACGCTAAAATTAAGTTCTTGGCGACACTTCCAGGCAAAGACCAACTTCGCGCTATGTTCCTTGGTACACTATTGGGTGCAGGTTCTGCACTTGCTAGATGCTTGAATGCATATGCCGAGAAGCTTGGTGGCGGCGCTACTGGTACTGAAGAAGCTCCTCAGGCATAATGCTTGCTCTCCGGCTTAACGGGGAATAATGGTGCTAAATATTTGAATTATAAATAATTTTTTATCCGTGGAGGATTTTAAAATGTCTCTTACAAACGATCAATTAGTTGATGCGTTGTCTCAGAAAACTGTTCTTGAGATCGCTGAACTTGTAAAAATGCTTGAAGAAAAATGGGGCGTTTCTGCTGCTGCTCCTGTAGCTGCTGCTGGCGCAGGCCCTGCTGCTGCTGTTGAAGAAAAAACTGCTTTTGACGTTATCCTTGTTGACGCTGGCGCCAACAAAATCAACGTTATTAAAGAAGTTCGTGGCTTGACTGGTTTGGGTCTTGCTGAAGCTAAAGCCCTTGTTGAAGCTGGTAACAAAGCTGTTAAAGAAGGCGCTACTAAAGAAGACGCAGAGAAAATCAAGAAAGCTCTTGAAGCTGCGGGCGCGAAAGTTACTGTTAAGTAATTTTTGTTCTAATAGCAAAATGCCGAAAGCCTCTGGGAAACCAGGGGCTTTTTGCATTTTGAAGCTTAGAGTTTTACCAGGCAAAGCCTAGCTTCATTCCTAGCGCGTCTTGAGGCTCGGATTTGCTGCTACGATCCCAAGATATATTTAAGCGGCTGTATTCCACACCATAAACAAGACCCTTTCCATGGGAAGCGATGCCGATGGAGTAGTATTGGTGAGTCCCCTTGTCTTTATAGGGTCCAAAGTTTCCGCTATTATTCGTGACGTCCGTTGTGACCTCGTGAGCCTCATGGATGTATGAGAAGTAAGGAACGATATATTCGAGCATATAGCCCAAACTGATTCCGGCTTGACTGCTGATGACCTTGGATTTGGCAGTTCCGCCGGGGTCTTGAGTGGTCGATGTTTCTCTTTCTCCATAAGACCCCAAAAGGCTGGCGACCCAGTTGTTAGGACCGGCACCGTGGTTAAGAAACTGGAAGCGTACGCCCAAAAGGGAGTTGTCCAGGTAGAGGTCAAGGCCTCTGTAAAGGGACAAGCTGGCATCAAGGCCGACATTTCTCACAAGAAGAAGGTCTGCGGCGTCGACGTCTTCGTTTATTGTGAGGGCATTTCGGTTGGGGGGATTGCTCGTGATATCATTGACGACGGTGACTTTGGTGACGGCAGTTCCAACAAGGGCGACGTGGCCGCCCCATTGTTTTTCGCTCACGACAGGGGCGGCGAAATGTGAGGCGCGAAAGTTTATCGTATGGGAACAGGCTGATAAAAGAATAAGCAGGATGGGTCCAAGTAGTGTTTTCATAGTTTCCTCGATTTACGTGATGATATGCTAGGGGCGCCCTTGTGGTTTGACAAGTTGAGGTGCTAAAGTGAGCCTTCGCACGGCGCATCATTTGACAGTATCCCAAGCCCTGGAATAGTGCCAAAAACCATTATAATCACTTGATTTCTTCAGAACTTCCGGTAGTTTAAATTGCTTATCTTTTATTTAATGTGGGCCTTGGAAACTTCCCCCCGAAGTGAACTTCCGATTTTCTTGTGGAGAGTAAATGGAAAAAACTCCAGTTACAGCTTCTAACATTCGAGTTAGAAAGTCTTTTGCCAAAAACAAGCAGGTCATTGATATTCCCAATCTGATTGAATTGCAGAAAAGCTCTTACGAAGCTTTCATTCAAAAAGATATGGACCCAGATCGCCGTGGCGATGCGGGACTCAATGGCGTTTTCAAATCTGTGTTCCCAATCACAGATTTCAACAATACAGCAAGCCTTGAGTTCGTAAGCTACACTCTAGAGCCAGCTAAGTACGACGTGGACGAGTGCCGTCAGCGTGGTATGACTTTCGCGGCGCCGATCAAGGTGACTCTTCGTTTGATCGTATTCGACGTTGATGAAGAAACAGAAGCACGCAGTATCCGAGACGTAAAAGAACAAGAAGTTTACCTCGGTGAAATTCCTCTTATGACTGCGAATGGATCTTTCATTATCAACGGTACAGAGCGCGTTGTTGTGTCTCAGTTGCACCGTTCTCCAGGTGTGTTCTTCGACCACGATGGTGGTAAGAACAATGCTTCTGGAAAATTGATCTACTCTGCACGTGTGATCCCATACCGTGGTTCTTGGTTAGATGCTGAATTTGACCAAAAAGATTTGATCCACGTTCGTATCGATCGTCGTCGTA
This sequence comes from Bdellovibrio sp., assembly GCA_019104905.1. Lineage (GTDB taxonomy): Bacteria > Bdellovibrionota > Bdellovibrionia > Bdellovibrionales > Bdellovibrionaceae > Bdellovibrio. Next base: position 2,818 of record JAHRXB010000216.1, on the reverse strand, counting down.
AGTTCCCTGTAACAATCCTTTTGAAGGCTCTTGGTTACAATGCAGAACAACTTCTTGAGTACTTCTACGACCTTGATGAAGTTTATGCTCGTGACGGCAAACTCTATCGTAAACTTGATATCGAAAGAATGTCTGGTCAAAGAGCATTGACTGACATCATGGATCCAAAATCGGGTGAGGCGCTTGTTAAAGCAGGTCGTCGTATCACTCGTGCGATCGTTAAGAAAATCAAGGATCTTAATATCACGGAGCTTGAAGTTGAGCCCGCGGACCTTGATGGTAAAGTTTTGGCGAAACCACTTATCGATGAATCTACTGGTGAGATCATCGCTGACGCCAATGCAGAGTTGAACTCTTCTATCATCAAAAGATCTATCGAGGCGGGCATTGACCGTTTCTTCATGATCTTCTTTGATGGTTTGACTGTGGGGCCTTATCTTAGAAACACCTTGTTAGTTGATAAAGTAACTAACAAAGAAGAATCTTTGATCGAGATCTACAAGCGTCTTCGTCCTGGTGAGCCTCCAACATTGGAAGCGGCAACGACTTTCTTCGGTCGTTTGTTCTTCGATCCAGAGACCTATGATCTTTCTGAAGTGGGTCGTATTAAGATCAACCACAGATTCTCCATCTCTATGGACGAGTGCCCTCCTTCTCATAGAACACTCACTCATAAAGATATCTTGAGCACTATTAAAACATTGATCGACCTTAAAAACGGTCGCGGCGTTATCGATGACATCGATCACTTGGGTAACCGTCGTGTTCGTTCTGTAGGTGAGTTGCTTGAGAATCAATACCGTATCGGTCTTGTTCGTATGGAGCGCGCGATTCGTGAACGTATGTCTCTTCAAGATGTTGAGACAATGATGCCTCACGATCTTGTGAACGCAAAGCCAGTGAACGCGGTTGTTAAAGAATTCTTCGGTTCTTCTCAATTGTCTCAGTTCATGGACCAAACAAATCCATTGTCAGAGATCACTCACAAACGTCGTTTGTCAGCTCTCGGCCCTGGTGGTTTGACTCGTGACCGTGCAGGCTTCGAAGTACGTGACGTACATCCTACGCACTACGGTCGTATCTGCCCGATCGAAACTCCAGAGGGACCAAACATCGGTTTGATCGCATCTTTGGCGACTTACGCTCGTATCAACAACTATGGTTTCATTGAGACTCCATATCGTAAAGTTGATCAAGGTAACGTTTCTAAAGATATCAACTATCTATCTGCTCTTGAAGAAGCTGGTCACCACATCGCTCCTGCGGCTCGTGACGAGGCTGGAAACAAAGCTATTCAAACGGCTACGACAATCACTCGTCGTGACGGTGAATACGAAATCGTAGATAAAGACAAAGTTGCGTTGATGGACGTTTCTCCATCTCAACTCGTTTCTATCGCGGCTTCATTGATTCCTTTCCTTGAGCACGATGACGCCAACCGTGCCTTGATGGGATCGAACATGCAACGTCAAGCGGTGCCTTTGCTCCGTTCTCGCGCTCCACTTGTTGGAACAGGCGTTGAGAGACTTGTTGCTCGTGACTCTGGTACTTCTGTCGTTGCTCAAAACGACGGTATCGTTGAAGAAGTGGATGCTTCTCGTATCGTAGTTCGTCGTTTTGCAAAAGGCGGGGAACTTGGTGCGAACGTAGACATCTACAACCTCACGAAGTACCAACGTACAAATCAAAATACATGCTTTAACCAAAAGCCGATCGTAACTGTAGGTGACAAGGTTTCTAAAGGCGACATCATCGCTGACGGACCTTCTACAGAGCTTGGTGAATTGGCTCTGGGACAAAACATCCTGGTGGCCTTCACTCCTTGGCAAGGTTACAACTTCGAGGACTCTATCCTTATTTCTGAGCGTTTGTTGAAAGACGACGTTTACACGTCTATCCACATCGAAGAATTCGAGTGCGTAGCGCGTGATACAAAACTTGGTAAGGAAGAGATCACTCGCGATATCGCTAACGTCGGTGAAGAGGCTCTTAAAGACCTCGACAGCTCTGGTATCATTCGCATTGGTGCGGAAGTTCGTCCAGGCTTCATCCTCGTTGGTAAAGTAACTCCAAAAGGTGAAACTCAGCTTTCTCCTGAAGAAAAACTCTTGAGAGCGATCTTCGGTGAAAAAGCCGGCGACGTTCGTGATACGTCACTTCGTGCGCCATCGGGCGTATACGGAACTGTGATCGATGCTCAAGTTTACTCTCGTGAAGGCGCAGACCGCGATGAGCGTTTGTCTTCCATCATCGAAGAGAAAAAACGCAAACTTGAGAAGGACTTGGCCGTAGAGCAAAACGTTATCAAAAATAACGCGATCTCTAAGCTTCGTGATATCCTTGTTGGTAAAACAACAACGGGTGTTCTTTTGAACGAAGACGGAAGCCAAAAGCTTCTTAATAAAGGTCAAATCATCACAGAGGCGGATCTTGAGACAGTTCCTTTCGAATTGTTGAACTATATCCCTCTTGAGCAAGATCTTGAGTTCCAAGTGAACAAGATCATCGACAACGCTCGTAACCAACTTGACGCAGTTAAATTGGTATTCAACGAGAAGATCGATCGCCTTCGTAAAGGCGACGAGCTTCCTCCGGGCGTTATCAAAATGGTTAAAGTTTACGTTGCGATTAAACGTAAAATGCAAGTCGGTGACAAATTCGCCGGCCGCCACGGAAATAAAGGTGTCGTTTCTAAAGTGCTAGCTGCTGAAGACATGCCTTACCTTGCCGACGGAACTCCGGTCGACATGGTTCTAAATCCGCTGGGCGTTCCATCTCGTATGAACATCGGACAGATCCTTGAAGTGCATTTGGGTTG
>JAHRXB010000254.1 GCA_019104905.1 Bdellovibrio sp. | reverse complement strand
AATAAATCGGATGGCCCGAGGCAAATATACTGGAGTAGGGAAGGTGACTTCCTTTTTCCATCACCATACGCATGTATTGATCCAGGCGCTCGACGCCGATCATGGCTTCTTCAAATTGCGTGAGCCATTCAAAAAACATCTGAACGGTATTTCCAGAAAGGGCAATAAAACTAAACGCCACGCCCACGGAACCCACCGTCGCCCATCCTTTTTCCACCATAAAGTAAGCCGACACACCGGTGATCAAGAGCAGTAAGGCCGTCAGGCTGTTCATCTGAAATGAAAAGGCCAAGACGTTCTTGGTGGTGTTCATTTTTTGCGAAAGAAAATAACGATCCAGACGTTCGAAACGCTCGCTAAAAGATTTTTGCCGACGGAAAGTACGAATCGTGCTGGCTCCTTGGGTCGTTTCAGCAAAGTGTGCGATGCTGGGAGAGCGGCTGGCCGAAAGCTCGCGTCGTGAGCTGCGCAGTTTTTCCTGGTTCAGTTTGTAAATCAGATAGTTCATCAAACCGATGAATCCGACAAAGATCAGATACAGAGGGTTGGCGATGGTGATCAAAATGACCATCATCGTAAGATCAAAGATGATCGAAATGAACTCGGCCAGGGGGCCTCCGAACAAACGAAAGACGTTGCCATAGTCACTGGAAAAGCGAGTGATGATTCTTCCTGCCGGAGTGATATCAAAGAAGCTCATGGGCAGGCGGGACGTTCGTAAAGTCACTTCATCGTAAAAACTGGAAATGGCTTGCGCCGAGAGGCGCGAAAAACCCACCCGGAAAATCAAAGTAGAAACAAAGCCGGAAAGAGCCATAACCATTAAAAGAATCACGAATTGAATCGAGCTAAAGCCCGAGAGCAGATTCGCACGTCCCGTCAAAGTATCAACCCAATAGCCGATCACATTGGTGTTGGCCAATAACAGGCCTCGCCCCAGAATTCCCAGGAACAAGCACAGAAATATTTTTCCTAAGAAAGGTTGGTAAGCAAACTTCAGTGTTTCAAAAAGAGTTTTGCTGTAGCCACCTTCTTTTTTGATATCCCCATCAGAAAGATATTTCGGCTGAACGGAGGTCTTTGTCGTTTTCTTAGACATTAGAAACCTCCTGGCTTTTCTCGCTGGCCTCTTTGGCGACGGTGGTGGTGTATTCGCGGAACTTTTGATTGCGGGCCAGAAGCTCTTCAAAACTTCCTTGGTCAATAATGCGACCTTCTTCCATAAACAGAATGCGATCCACGCGATGCAAAGCGCTCAAACGATGAGTGACCAGCAGGCGGGTGCGATTTTTCCACGATCCCAGAAGAAGCTGTTCGAAAAGTTTTTGTTCCGTATCCACATCCACCGCACTTAAGCAGTCATCCAGTAACAAAATCGGAGCTTTATGGAAGTGAACTCGTGCAAGACCCACGCGCTGACGTTGTCCGCCAGAAAGGTTGACTCCGCGTTCTCCAATTTCCGTGCTAAGGCCTTTTTCAACGCGTTCGGTGTTGAGATCAAATTGTGCTAGGTGCAAAGACTCTTCGATCAAAGGATCTCTTTCGGCTTCGATATCGTAAAGGAAGGCGACGTTTTCTCGAAGGCTGGCGCTCATGATGAAGCCCTCTTGAGGGACGTAGGCATAATAGGCGCGAACTTCGTCCAGAGGAATTTTCAGGGCATCTTTATCGCCAAGAAAGTACGAGTCAAAATGTGCCCCGGTTTCTCTTAACAAAGAAAGAAGCAGCATGGATTTTCCAGCGCCCACTTCGCCAACGACCGCGACAAATTCCCCGTGGGCAATTTTAAGATCAATATTTGAAAGGATTTTGCGACCACTGATGACCAGATTCAGATTGTGAACTTGCACAGCGTATTTATCGTCCTGCTCTTTGTGATAAGAGGAAACCTCCTTGGACGCTGCGGTTTCATTGTTTTTTGTTCCCAAGAAGCTCTCAAGACGCTTCAAGGAAGTCCATGAGTCAAAGGCAAAGGTAAAGAACCAGGGCATTTGGCGAAAGGGGCGAGTCAAAAAGACGGCGACAATCCAAAGAAGCGCCAAAAGTTCGCCACTGGTTAATTGGTGTTTTGAATAAAGAACCAAAGTTCCCAAGGCCACCACATTCAGAACAAAGGTGATCGAGGAGGAAATCGCATTCATGATCTGACCATTGGTCACCATCAGGACACGGTTGTTAGTTTCGACAATGCGTTTGGCAAAGATATTGCCCTCAAAGTGGTGTGTCCATCCCAGGATGCGGATGGTGCGAATATTTTGAATCCACTCATTCACTAAGCCAATGCGCTCGCCCGCCAGTTGTTTGAAACGGTAAAAGAACTTCGATTGGCGAAAGGCCATGAAAGTATTAAGCGAGGCGATCGTGAACATCAAAATCACAGTGGGCCAAAGAGGAATATCAAAAAGAAGAGAGATGGCAAAGGGAGCCAAGATAAGAGGAAATAAAGTCGAGCAACCGGCAGGCAAGGTTTGATCCAAAAAGACCGTCGCGCCCTGAACATCGGTGGCATAGAGTTGAACGATTTCCCCAACAGGTTTCCCACTCATGGTGTCGACCTGCAAATGAAGGGTTTTATCGTAAAGACGTTTTGCAAAAACTTTTTGCATATAGAGAGCTTCACGAACACTCAAAAAGTTTGTCAGTTGAGAAAATCCTTGAGCCAAGAGCACGCACAAGAAGGCGCCAACCACATAGGCCAAGGGGTTTTCAAAATGAACGAAGTGCAAGCGGCTTTGCACGCCGGTCAGTTGGTCGATAAATTCTTTTTGAAAGAAGGGCCCGAGAAGTCCCAAAAGCGCCGCCATCAAAGAACACAGAAGAACAATAATGCGAGCGTGAAAGCGGGTGAAAACAACTTCAGAAAACAGTGACTTCATGATGCATCGTCCCTAAACCAGCCTGTGATACTCAGGCGGGGCTGATTACTCTTCTCGACTTGATGAGGGAAGAGGTCACTGCGAAAGAGCATAACTGTTCCAAGTCGGGGTTCGATCTGACTGATCAAGATGTCTTCGTGATCAGGTTGATAAAGACTCAACTCTCCGCCATGTCCTTTTTGCCAGTGTTCATTGAGGTAGAGAATGAAAGTAATCTTTCGCTCCCCGGAACCTCGATGGTTATCAAGGTGTTTATCATAACCTGCTCCGGGAGGGTATAGGGCAAAATGAATTTCGAATCTTTTGAGGCCCAAATAAAAGGATTGATTCAGGCGTTCTAGAAGTGTGTTGAGAGAGAAAAGAAGATCGTGTTGTAGAGGAGTGGCAGAGTTTTTGTCGATCCAGAGGGTGAGGTCTCCGCGAATTTCTGCATGTGTCGTTTTTGTGGCTCCGCGTCCGATAGAGGCTTTGTGAAAAACCCCTTGGGCGTGAAGCCTTTGACACTCTTGGGCGAGCTTCCGGCAGAACTCTTTGGGAAAGAGTTCCGTCGAGCTCGCCCAATTCTTAAAGGCCAGCTCGTCAAACATTCTTTCCAGTTCTAAGAGATTGATTTGATTCTGCTCCAAAGTGTTGCCATTCTATGCGGGTGAGGGGTTGATGGCAAAAAGTTCTTTTACTCGCCGTGAGTTTTTAAAAGTTTCAGCATTGGGTACGTCGGCATTGGCTCTGAGTAATTGCACAAGTTTGGATCGCTATTTCATGGGCGACATTCGCGACCTAAAAAACGAAGTCGTCATTTTAGGTGCCGGAGCTGCCGGTCTAGCCGCGGCCTTTGAGTTAAAGAGAAAGAAGATCCCATTTAGAATATTCGAGGCATCCTCGCGAGTTGGCGGGCGGGTGCAGTCTGTGTCGGTCTTTCCATCAGGGGGCCCGGTCGCAGAATTAGGGGCCGAGTTCTTTGAAGGTTCACATTCCCAGGTGTTTGACCTCGCAAAAGAGCTGAGTTTGCCGGTAAGGGAATTAAAAGCTTCAGCAGACCTAGAGGCTCATCTCTTTTCTTTCGACAACAAAGTGTATCGTGTCAAAGATATAGTCCCGCGTCTTAAAACCCTGCAGAATCCTTTGCGTCGCGTTCGTGCAGATCTGTAT
>JAHRXB010000243.1 GCA_019104905.1 Bdellovibrio sp. | reverse complement strand
GATAAATCTGTGTCGGCACGCTGATAAGGGCCGCAATCCCATCAATGAGGATAAACTTCCACGCAGGATAACGAAGCATACCGCAAGCCAAATGCCCTGGAAAACGCAAGCCCGGAGTAAAACGGAAGATTCCACAAGCGTAGGCTCCATACTTGTGAGTCCACTCCTCCACTCGTTTCATCATGTGTTCAGGGAAAAATTTGTGAACGCGTGGATGATAGAGAAGCTTTCGCCCGAACACCCGCCCGATCAGATATATGAGCGTATCGCTCAGCACGACCGCCGCAAACGCAATGGCCGACGCCGTATGCACGCTGACAACCGGAGCCCCTTCATAAGGAGGCGGAAAATGCTGAGGATGCGCGCCCATGAACGCCAAAATCCCCACACTGATCAAAGTCACTTCCTCAGGCAAGGGAAAGCCCACAGCAGACAGCATCATCATTCCGATCAAGGCCGCATAAACCGTCCCCGGCTGATAAGCGAACTGTGACATCCATTGAAAGATCGGTTCGTTAGCAAAATCCAATATAGCTTTCTCCCAAGAACTTTAATATGGAGGAAACACTCCCACTTGAACACCCTTGCTACACCGTGCTATGTGTTCTTTCTGCTCAAAGGAATAGTATGCAGAGTGCCAGAGGATTTGAATACGGAGTTCGTCACATAATAAGCCCTCAGTCGGGAGCTGTTTGTGATGTTTTATTAGGCATTTTGGATCTAGATCGAACCCAGATTGAGTTTTTGCTGGATCTTGGTTCAATATATTTAAATCACCAAAGGCTAAAGGAAGATTCCTCAGTTTCTGTCGGCGATTACTTGCGCGTCCATACAAAACCTCGCCGCTTCATCGCCGATGACCACCAATGGTCTTCGCGGATTCTGTTTCAGAACGAACATTTTCTGGTCGCACAAAAAATTTCTGGACTCCCCGTTCATGCCAGCGTCGATAATCACAAAGAACATCTTCAGTCCTATCTTGCTAAAACTGTCGGACACGAACTCTTTGTCACTCACCGTCTTGATGTGCCCACGCGAGGTCTTATTGTTTATGCCAAGACTCTGCCTTTTCAAACGGCCTTCAACAAACTGCTTATTCAACGGGACATGAAGAAAGTCTATCGCGCGCTGGTCGAAGGACAGGAACTCAGAACGGGAGTATTAACCCATTATATGGAGCCCTCTCCCCGGGCTCCGAAAATAGTTTCTCATGAAGTTCAGCCGGGGTGGCAAGAGTGTGTGCTCGAGATTCTCAATATCAACCTTTTAGACAATAACCGCAGTGAACTTAAAATTCAATTGCACACGGGCCGAACCCATCAGATTCGTGCGCAACTGGGATACGAAAAACATCCGATTGTTGGCGATCACACCTATGGGGCAAAAAAAATCTTTAGTGAGGATAAAATTGAACTTGAGGCCTGTGAGCTGGAGTTCATCAATCCGCTCACAGGGGAATCACATCATTTCCGTATCTAGAAAATAAAGGCGTTGGTCATCAACGTGTATTCGGTATTCTCAGGCTGCATCCAAGTCACGTCTTTGCCTTTGTAACTGCCAAGGCTTGTGGTGTTTTGAACTCCCGCAGTGAAAGTCAGACCGCGCATCACGCGCATCTCAAGTCCAAGACCTGCTCGCACTTTCGTAACATGATTCCCTTCAAGCTGTTCTGCATCTGAAGAATAGTACCAGTCTTCATCAAAACCCGCTTTGGGTTTCACAGAGAAGTAGCGATTGATATCAATGACCCCTTCAACAAAATGCTCGAAAGAATATTGTTTTGTGGTCCCTCGCGGATCCTTTTTAAACGTGCCATCTTCCCATTGCGGAGTATTGGGATCATAATAGGCCGTCTGTCTTTGCCAATAAATATCAGGTTTCACTCCGTAGGTGATCGAAGAAAAGCGGCCGATGGAGTACTCGAAATAAACCTCAAAACGAAGTTTCGTCACCAGCTTGGAATTCTGCGAATATTCACTGGTCGGCATATAAAGCTTCACGTTCCCAGAAATATCAACATCTCCGATATAACCGAGATCGTATTTCGAGTAAGCAAAGTGCACGTCCTGAAGATCCAACACGGAGCTGACCTGATCCGCATATTCATTCTGTCCCGCCGTATTGTAGATAAAGGGAACGCGCACGGAAAACTTCGTATCAGAATCAATTTTGTAGTTAAATCCGAAGTAGTTGTAAGAGTCGACGGAGCGAGTGGAGTTGGCGGTTTTTCCGTAACTCATATTGGAAAGTGACGCGATCGAAAACAGCGTCACTTTCCAGTTTCGTCTCATCGATTCTCCGGCCGACATCACCATGCTTTCTTCGCGCTCTTGAGCCAGTGCGAATGGAGCAAAACAAGACAATGCAAGAGAGAAAACCAGGGCCTTTTTAAGCATGAGAGCTCCTTAAGGAATTGAAATCCATGGAGTTATGCCATATTGCAGCACGTTACACAATATCCAAAATTTAGACAGGCCGAGTCTCAATAAAATCCTAAATATCTTTAGGCTTGAGTCCTCCACCCAATCCCCTTAAAACCAGAGCATGAAAAAAATTCTGACCTTTAAGAACCTGACTCTCGCTCTTGTATTATCGCTTGTTACCGGCTGCGCCATTAGCTTTAAAAAACCTCACTGGGACTTGCCACCCAAGGCCGACAATGAAGTCTCTGTGATGTCTTTCAACGTGGAAAACCTTTTCGACACTGTTCATGATGAAGATCGCAACGATTATACGTTCCTCCCCCTCATGGTAAAACAGAAGACGCCAGCCTATCAAAAAGCCTGTCGGGACACCAACGACAGCGCCTACCGCGTGTCCGAGTGCATGTCCACCGATTGGAATGAACTTCAGCTCGATACCAAACTTAAAAATCTGACGTCCGTCGTTCTTGATGTTGATGGCCAGGGCCCCGATGTTCTGATGTTGATCGAAGTTGAGAATGAAAACGTTCTGAATATTTGGAATAAAAACTATCTTCAAAAGGCCCAATATCAGACCGTCGTTTTGATTGAAGGTCCCGACAAACGGGGTATTGACGTAGGTTTAATGTCTCGCTTACCTCTGGTCGGGAAGCCCACGCTTCATCCCATCCCTTGGAAGCCCGCCAATGAAAACGACAAAAAATGGATGGAACAATCCCGTGGAGTTCTCGAGGTGACTTTGAAAGCTCCGAACGGCGATCCCATCACCTTCCTCGTGGCCCACTTCCCGTCCCAAGCCAATCCGTCTTACTGGCGCAAGCAGGCGGCAGAGTTTGTCGCGCAACTAATCAAAGACAAAGGCCCCAATGCGATGGTTATTGCTGGGGGAGATCTCAATATCACGCACGAAGAGGAATCTAAAGAGCACTACTTCCGCGACATTCTTGGCCAAGCGGGCGCCGTGTCTCACTTTGTCGGTTGCAAAGAATGTCCTGGAACTCACAACTATCGAAAATCCTGGTCCTTCTTAGATGCTCATGTCTACTCAAAGGGTCTCTTGGGAGAAGGCTCTGGCAGCTATCAGATGGAACCCAACACGATTGATGTGATTCGGTACAACGATGTTCATCTTAAAAAGGGAAAGTATCCGAAACGCTGGGACTATGACCGCATGGATGGAGTCGCTGACCACTTCCCACTATATGTTCGTTTGAAACAACGAAGCCCGGCCAAAACTCCGGTGGTTCAAGAAGAAGCCCCCAAAGCCGAAACCAAGCCCACCCCGAAAGCCAAGAAAAAGAAATAAAAAAAGGCCGCTGACTAAGCGGCCTTTTTCATTCTCATTGAAAACAAATTAATTAGTAAACTTGAAGACGACCTAGATCGACCGTCGGGCGCTGGCCACACCCTGCCAGCTTGTTTGTCCAATTCGTTCCGATTGAAATCTGTTCACCTTCAAACTTCACATCGAATTTGTTTTTAGGACCCGCACTGCCCGTCACCTTTCCGTCCAGGACATTGCATAGACCACTCATCTTCAGATTTAGGTTTCCACCTTGAATTCCTGAGTTATAAATTTTTGCTCCTGGTCCGGGATATGTCATATCCGCCTTCACGCTCAGAATCTTCACCTCTTGAGTTGCCAAGGAAGCTTTGTCGACAGTCATGGTCAATGAAACTGTGATTTTATTCGGAATGTTTTTGCCACCTTTGGCGCCGCTGATTGTTCCGTCCGTTTTGACTTCAATCATCGCAACATTTTCGTCTTTGGTGGATTTCAAAGTAAGCTCATAGTTCTCAACCAGATTCACATAGGTTCTGTCTTTACCGACCGCATCCACGGTCGCTTTGATATTGGCACCTTTGACCGAAACCGAGTCCAAAAGACCATTCTTCAATGCATAAGACGCCAACAAGGTTTTAGCGGCTTTGACCTTCCAAGTGACCTCACCACTCAGATACTCAAGGTTCTCTTTCGAAGAAGAGATCTTCACCTGCTGAGAACCATCAGCCGCCACCCCTTGATCCTCAAGCTCATACTGGGTCTTTCTAGGCTCTGTCGTTCCCGTTGCCAATTTCACAAATTCTAAAGCTTCAATCTGTCGCTCCATCAGGAAAGACGCCAAAGCAAAATTACCCAAGCTGAACTCGCCCGATTGTTTTTGACTGCCGCGCGCGCCCCCTTTTTGAGCGTTGATCTTAAGGCGCGTGTTTTCATCCACCACCTTCACATCGCGAGGAGTACAGGCCGTCACACCCAGAAGAGAAGAAACAAAAAGAGCTGAAATAAATTTGCTTGTTTTCATGAGTCAGGAATCTATCTTGAAATCCCTGAACTTTCTAGGGGAACCCGAGGGGGTTCCCTGAATTCTAACCAATTCCTGAAAATTTACAGACGTGTCAAAATTGTGAACAGGCAGCGCAGCCCGCCATTATTGATTTTAACCTCTTTAAGAAGCTGGTAGCCCTCTGGCACCGGCACAACACGCTCTTTTTCGGGATACAAAATACCCACTTTATTTGGTTTATAGCGTCCGCAAAGCACCTTGGCCAAGCCAGAAAGGCCTCCTTTAAGGGCCTCCGGAAGGCGCTCCCCGTAAGGAGGGTTGACGATCATCCAGAGAGGGCTCTCGGCGTGGACCACGCCCTGAAGGGCGTCTTGGACCCGGTACTCTTTGACGGCGGCTTTAAAGCCGTCTTTTTGAACCAACGCCAGTTGTCTTTCCACTTCCGTGAAGTTCTTTTCGGCCGCAGGGATCATCTCCTGTTCCAGATCAAAACCCATCAATTTCTTAAACACGGTTTCCGTGGGCATTTCATAGTTGAATGCAAAACTTGGAGACAAAAACAACTTCGGAGTTTTCTTCCACTTCTGAAAAGCATAAGGCCGCGCAAACTGCCCACTTCGCAAAGCCCGGGCTTCACTTAAAAAAGTTCCCGAGCCCATCATCGGATCCAAAAGCGTGACCTGCGCCACCTCCGCCGGAGTGGCGTCACTGATCATTTCGTGCAAAAGAAAAGCAGCGATGGTTTCCCGCAAAGGCGCTTCGCCTTTTAATATCGACCAGCCCCTTTTATGCAAGTGCTCCCCGGTTGAATCCAAACTGATCGTGCAAAGATCGTCTTCCATACGAATATAAATACTGGCGCAAGGCTCTGGGGACTGGGCGACTCCAAAAATCTCTGTCAGGGCTTTTTCCGCACTTTCTTGAAGGCGCTTTTCATTGTTCAGACGGCTTTTTTGAGCGGCCACTTCCCACTCGACTTTGCCGTGACTTAAATATTCACGCCACGGCAATGACTTAAATTTTTGATAGAACTTAGGAAGGTCGCGCGTCTTGAAAGAGGTCATTCTTAAAAGAACTCGATTGGCGGTTTTTAAAAAGAAATTCAACTGAAGAGCGGCAAAAAGATCCGTTTCAAACTCCAGTCCTCCTTGAAGAACCGCCACCTCAGGAAAAGGCAAGACGTGAGTTTTTGCATCCTTACCCAGCAAATAAGGCCACACTTCCTTCATTTCCAAAAGAGTTCTTTCTTCAAAGCCCAGAGGAGTTGAAACAAAAAAACGATTCATTCTTAAAATCTCCAATAGGCATCAAAGAGAAGATAATAACCATCCACCGGAGAGAACTTAAGAGAAGCCACATCCGTCGCGTTCAAAGAAAAACTGAGATGAAACTTATCCCAAATCTTGAGGTAAGTCAGATAGCCCCCCACGGCCTTCTTTTCGAAGTTATAACTGGGGCCCAATAAAACTCGATCCCAATTATCCAGGATGAACTCATACCCTGTCTGGAAAGAGCTTGTCCCTAAGGATTTAATCGCCGTGGTGTCTTCGGCATCTTCAAAGCTGAAAAGGGCCATCGATAAAAGTGTATGAGAAACCACGCTTTCGGAAGAAATCGAATCCCAGTGAATATTCAAATTCAAGGTTGAGCGCGTCTGATTGGGAATCTTCGCGAAGTTCAATCCCATCGCAAAAGTATTCGAATACGACTCATAGATCAGGGCTTTGGCTCCCGCATTCATGGCCCCTAAAAAGTCGGCCGGCACGACGGTGTTCACCGTGAGCCAAGATTTCAAGCCATAATTCACCTGACCAAACCACGTCACAAGATATTCATCTTCCCAAAGAGTTTGCGCCGTTTCTCCGACCGCAACCCCTTGGGTGAATAAGGGTTTGTACTTCGCTGAAATGTCTTTATTGGATTCCTTCACAATCAGATCTGTGGTTCCCTTGTAGCGCTCGTTGGTTGAGCTCAAATCAAGATGCATTAACTGGTCACCCACCTGAATGAAACTAAGACGTGATTGGCGCAAAAGTTGGCAGGTCAATTCGTAGGTGCCGTCTTGTTTGTTCTCAATCCCCGTCACCTCCAAAAAACCAATAATCCCGGCCCCCGGAGTCTGCGACTCCAAAGAGATCACCTCACCAATAAACCAATCGTTATAAGTGCTGATCGCTCTGAGCGTTTTACTGTCAATGAAACTTTCAACACGCGCCCGCGCCTCGGGGCGAAAAACTCGCGTATCCACGGAGGCGGGCTCACGCAGCACCACAGGCACATCTTCATCAACGGAAGCCAGTGCTGGAGCAGCCCATAATAGAAAGATTAAAAGCGCACGAAAGGTCATGAACTGACCTTATCTTAGTTTTTAGGCTTGTTCAATTGATCCTTCAGAGTTCCAAAAAGGCGTACGATCTCCATGCGCCGGGCGTCTTCTATCCCCCACATTTTATCCCACTGGAAGCCCATTAAATCTGAAGCGCCTGGGATACGACCTCTGAATACTAAATATGCAAACCCTTCATTCAGAAGAGTCTCATAACTGACGGGGGTCACCGTTCTAATGAAAGACATAAAGCGCGGTGTCGCATCATGCACTTCCTCTAAAGAGAGACTTTGACTTCGGTCCTTGTCGTAAAGAACGACGATCCCTTCGATATAATGAAGAATCATCACCATTGTACGGACATTTGCCGTTTCGACATAACCTCGTTTTTGCCCTTGAACTTCCGAAGCCACGGACAAGTGACGATAGAATTGATCCCACTCGCTTTGAGCCAGGGAGCGCACATAGTTCACCATGCCAGGCAAGTTGTTGAAATAAACTTGAATGTGCTTGCGGAACTGGAACTGGAAGCAATCTTCCTTCAGCAACGGATTTCCGAAGACATCTTTTTCAGTCACCGCACAACTTGCTGCGCGCATATGTTTGGCAAGATCCTCTGAGGTTCCCAGGCCTGCCGCAAACAACGTGCTTACAAACTCAAAAGTTTCTTTGTGATCCATCAAATCGTTGCCATTGCCACTAAACGTGAAGAAATTGGCTTCCAAAAAGCTGCGCGCGCCTGAATTTGCCGAACGCGGATCAAAAGCCCCTAAGTCCAAACCAATTTCTTGGAAATCGTCATACCAAGAAATAAGACCTTTTTGAGTCATTCCCGCTTCACTCAGGCGACCTTGAGTGTTGTCTCCATAACCCAACAACAGAAGTCGCGACAACGCCCGCATCAAATTAGCCTTCGTCAATGACATCCACGTCTGTCTTTGCAATGGAACCTGCGGATCGACGATCAGGCGCCCTTCCGCATTGAAACTCACCGGGAGGGGTCTTTGCAAAAGCTCTCCAAGATCCAGCCAAGCGTTCTCTAGCGCCTTTTGTTCAAAAGGATCTTCTGAAAGTCCCTTTTCGATGACGTAGGTTTTGTTAAAACGACGATACCCGTCAATAAGATCTTTCTGCGAGGCATTTATCGGGGCCACATGATCGATAAAACTTTGTTGCAAGCGCCAGATATTGAACTCTCGCTGTAACGTCGCCAGATGTTTTTTCTCTAATCCCTGAAGACCACGCGAATCATTCTTACGATCCGGGTCCAGAATCTTAATCAGGACCGCACGATACGTCTTCTTAAGGGACTTGACCCTAAGATGAGTCGTAAACTTCGGCAAAACTTGCTCAATCAAATAATCAATATCTTCAATAGGAATTCGTCCGGTGGTCTTCATTTGATGAGATTCCGAAAGCAGCTTTAGACCCTGGCCAATAAATTGACTCACTTGTCGCAGCTTGACTTGATCTTCCACCTTCAGGTCGCTCAAAGAATAGTGATATTTCAAAGCCAATTCGTACAAGTTGATCAAGGTATCAAGACTTTCGCTCCACTGATAAAGGCCCGCAAATTGAGCTCTTTTTCCCATCAAAATATTTTTAACGGCCTCAACCACAGGAACCCACTCGCCATAACGTTCATAGGGCGCAAAGGGCTGTTCTCCTTTAATGAATCCCGCAAATCCAGAGAGGGCTTTTTTTGCGTCCTCAAAACTATAATCAGATTTGGCAATTTGTGTTTTTTCAAGTAGTCGCTGCAAACTGCGACGCAACTGTTCCGTCGCAGCCGAAATACTTTCCCACTCAGTTTTTTCCTGCTTCGTTTGACTCAATAAGACTTTGACGTGCGGAGCCAGTTGAACGGTTTCATCTCGAACCACCTGAAGCAACTCAATCAGACGAACAATCTCTTCTTTGGTAATATAAGCTGTTGAGCCCCCCAACAAGGCCTTCTTGATCTTCATCAGTTCAGCGGCAAATTCTGGGGTCACGTTGTTTTCTTTAAGAAAATACTTTCCAAAGAACTTACGCATTTCCTCAACAGTGTAAGCCCCTTCCATTGAACCAAAGGTGCGTTTATTGAAGTAGCGTAACGCATCCGTCATACAATCAAAGCCACTACGAACATCTTTTTCTTCAGCGTCTCCGACAGAAAATTTTTGTAATTGGCCTGGAATGGCTTGTAAGCAGGCGAAACGCGCATCCGAAAACTCAATCACTTCCGGCTCGGCTTTCTTTCCATTTAAAAATTCACTACATCCGACCGACGACACCGTCAGCACCGCGGCCAGTGCGAGGTTGAATTTCTTTCTAGAAAACATACGCCGCTCCTATCATCAAACGATCATTATTCACGAACTGCGCAATTTCATTTTGATTGCTGGCGGTTAAAGCCCCCGCCTTCACCATCTGCATTTCACCAATTAAAGACCACAAATTAGAAAGTCGGAATCGTGAGCTTAAACGAATCAGATCAAAATCATTTTTCTGAGAATGGGTGTAACTCAGCTTTCCGACCAAACGACGACTTTTCCCAAAGTCATAGTTTGTCAAAAAAGCGATTTGCTGCGCTTGCTGATAAGGATACCGAGTCATCAAAGCGGCTCGATTGGGGTTTGCCAACTCCCCTTCTTCTTTCACGTCGCCACCAGAGATCTCAAGATGTTGAAGAGTCACTCCCCAGCGACCATTATTCCATTCAACAAAAGGACTGACCAAGAATGCATCCTCAAAAATGGGATGAGTCCATTTCTCTTCAAATATATTATCTTTATTGGGACGATCCATCATGCCACTGATGCCCATGCGGATGTGTTGAACTTTATACGTGACATCCATTCCAGCCAAAGAGTGATAATAAACCTGAGGCTGCAAATCGACGGCCCCTTTGAGTTGCCCGACATCCAGATTTCCCTCATAGCCGATCGCCAACTGATTGGCTGGCTTATAGGTATAACCCACTTGAGCGCGCAACCCTTGAGGATCTCCAAACGAAAGTTTCAAACCAAATGAGTTCTGCAAAACGACTTGGGCTTCATTGGGCTTTTCAAAACGATAGTCAATAGCGGTCGCCTCACTCCAAATCCGAATGCTCTCGGGAGGACGGCGGAACCAGGGATTTCCCTTCACGAAACTTCCATTTTCAATTTCAAAGCTAGGCCCTTGATCCGGCAGATAAAACGGCGACGCAAACAACATCAAAGTATAAAAAGGCTTATCCACTTGCCAGAAAATCCCGGTCAGTCCCTGACGCTCTGGGGACAGGGGGTTCCATTTGAAGAGGGGCTCCCACACTCCCAAATCCCAACGGGCATCGAGCTCGTTCCACAGCATACGCTTACGACCTAAATAGAAGGTCTCCGTTTCATTTTGGCGATTCTGTACGTAAAACTCAGAGATATTTAAATAGTTTAAAAGAGGGGCCCCCATGGCGACTCCACCGGCCACGTCCATTTTAAGATTTTCATCAGAAAAAGGGTCTGTTTTGATCTGAGCACCTACGAACTGATAATTGGTTTTTTGCGTGGCTTCAAAGGACGGACTGATGAAGGAGTCAGAAAATAGTCTCATCTCGGTTTGCACTTGGGCAAACGCAGATAGGGGGCCTAACAGCGTCAGCAGCATCCCTAACAAAGATGATAAAATACCCCCCAAAGTGGGGCGATCGATGAAAGGCATAGGCCTCCTTCATAGACTTATAGATCAAAGCCCATGCCCGGCCAGGGACATTTTATGAGCAGGCCTATTAAAAACTTTTAAACAAGTGACCTTTTTTGGCGCCTTTGCTAGGCTAGAGGCCATGTTAGTAAGGGACCCTAAAAATGCTAAATTTTTGATCATTCGCTTCTCCGCCTTCGGAGATGTCGTGCAGACTTTGAGTGTCCCTGCGGCCATCAAAAATACCTATCCCGAAGCACAAATCCACTGGATCACACGTAAGGATATGGCGCCTCTTCTTAAAGGGCACCCCGCCATCAATCAGGTGTGGGACTTTGACCGTAAAGAAGGCGTCCTGGGACTTATCAAACTGACAAGAGCCCTGCGCGGTGAAAAATTCACGCACATCTATGATGCTCACAACAATGCACGTTCTCGCATCATCGTTTCTATATTGAGACCCTGGGGCTTTCTTGGCGTGGGCCCGCAGTTTATTCGTCGATCCATTCGCCGCTGGAAAAGATTTTTGCTCTTTCGTTTGCGCATCAATACTTTTGAGATGCCCTTTTCTGGTCAAAGAGATTTGTTAGAACCTCTGTTGCCTTGGGGTGTTTCGAAGTTTCCTCCGCCAGCGCCCCAGATCTTCCCCAGCGAAGAAAGTCGTCAAAAAGCGCGCGAAGTTTTAAAGGACTACGCGGGCACAATCGCCTTAGCACCTTCGGCCGCGTATTTCCTCAAGCGATGGCCCAAAGAGTATTGGAAAGAACTGATTTTATTATGTCCTGAACATAAGTTCGTCCTCTTGGGGGGACCCGAAGACTCTTTTATCGAAGACATCCGAGCCGTCGCCCCCGAAAGAGTTTTAAATCTTGCCGGACGATGTTCTTTGCAAGTGAGTTCCAGCGTGGTTGCCGAATCATCCATCTTAATTAGTAATGATACGGGTCTTTTGCACGTCGCTGAACAATTAGGAAAGAAGACCATTGCTTTGATGGGTCCCGCCCCCTTTGGTTTCCCTTCCCGCCCTTCGACAAAAATCATGGAAATACAGTTGCCCTGCCGCCCGTGCAGTAAACATGGCCAAGGCCCTTGCGTGAATAAAGAAAAGTTCCATCAATGTCTTGTCGATATCACGCCAACTCAGGTCGCCGCCGAACTTAAAACGCTGCTAGGTCGCCAACCATGAGTCTTTTCGTTTTCTATTTTTACAAATTAGTTCTCGCGCCCTTGGCTTATGTTCTCATGCAGATCTTCCGTCCCCTTTTTAAGGGCAAACTTCGTGAGATGATTGAAGACAAAAACAGAGGCCTCTATAAAATCAAGAGCGGAGAAACTGAACACACCATCGCTAAGGCACGTCCCTACTGGATCCATGCCGCCAGTGGAGAAATTGAGTACGCCCGTCCCGTCATTCGTGAAATCAAACGACAGCATCCCCAGGCTCCCATTCTGGTGACGTACTCGTCGCCCTCGGCCAAAAAGATCTTAGAAGGTCTTGCCGATGTCGACGTATGGGCCGCTCTTCCCTGGGAGTTGGATTTTTTAATCACTCGCTTTATTAAAAAATGGAACCCTCGCGTTCTTCTTTTTGCGCGCACCGATGTGTGGCCGGTGCTTGTCTCTGTCGCCAAAAAAGAGCACATTCCCTTGGCTTTATTCTCGGCCACCTTTGCTGACAACTCGTCCCGTTTGAAAGGGCTTACGCGCTACCTCACGCAATACACCTTGAATCACCTTTCTGAGATTCACTGTGTCTCGACCGAGGACATCCAAAGCTTGCAAACTTTAGAACTGCAATCCCCTTTGCTGGTCAGTGGCGACACTCGCTTTGACCAAGTTTTTCATCGCTTGGAAAATCCCAAGACCTTGAAAAGTGAATTCATTCCCAGTCCCGAAGATTTCGTTTTTATCGCCGGCTCGACGTGGCCTGAAGATGAAGCTGTGTTATTGCCGGCCCTGGAAAAGCTCAAAAATGTGCATATTCAAGTCATCATCGCTCCGCACGAAACCACTTCGAGCCACCTAGAAAAATTAGAAAAAGAACTCTCGCAAAGGGGCCTTCGTTACGTCAGGTATTCCCAGGCACAAATTTGGCCTGCCGGATCTGTTTTAATCATTGATCAGGTGGGCATCTTGGCGGAACTCTACACCTGGGCCGACATCGCCTTTGTGGGAGGCTCTTTTAGAAAGCAAGTTCACAGTGTGATGGAGGCCCTTGCTGCGGGCTTACCTGTCATGGTCGGCCCCCAGCATCGCAACAATCGTGAAGCTCTTTATTATCAAAAGAAAAATTATTCTTCAGGAATGATCGTTCAGGTTATTCATTCGTCTGATGATCTGGTCGTTCTTTTACAAAGAATGAAGAAGCGCCAAGATCAGATTCCCCATATCAAGGAAGAGATTCGGGCCGAGATCGGAAAAAACCGCAACTCAACAACGAGGGTCTTGTCCTCGTTGGATAAAATTTTGAAGTGATCGCTGCCTAGGGTACGTTTTTTAAATACTTATCGACAATTATTTCAAAATTCGTCGCTTTAAGAGCTTCGTTGAACTGCTCCTCTTTATTTTTGCTATGCTTATTGAACGCAAAAAAGAGATCTTTCTGAACTATGATCCTTGGATTGATCGATATCTTGTTTTGATATTGAGGAAAGATATTCTTCAAATAATATCTTCCGACATAAAGATCCATCAACACCCCGTCCACCTTACCTTCCGCCAATTTCACGAGGGTCGATTCTTCGCTTAAAACAGAGAGCGTCTTAAAATCTCCCTTTCGAACCTTACGAGCAATCTCCTCGGTGCTGCCATAACCTTCGGTCGTCGCAAATATCTTCCCATTCAGATCATCCAGAGTCTGCCATACAAGGGGCTTATCTCTTTTTTCCAGAAACACCAAGGGCGATGAAAAAAGTGGTCCCGCACCGGAAAACCCCGGAAGGATCTCGTCCTTCCAAGCAGGAAAGTACCCAACAAAAGATCTTTTTCCGCCATTTTTCTGGGTTTGAATCCAGGGATAAAAAACGAGCTCGATAGAGATTCCCTTTTTCTCAAGAACCTGTCTAAGGGCCTCCGCCGCCGCACCATTGCGATAACATTTGGAACAAGTATATGGTGGCCATTCCACCGTAGCGACTACCCAGCGCTCAGCGGCTGCCGAGAGTGAAAACATTAGAATACTTACTAGGGCGATAAATTGCATCTTTCCTTATTAGATCCGCATCAAATCCGAAAAACAAGGGCCAGCCCAAAGTCGAAAACTTAAAACTTCAACGAGAGGGTCCCTTGTTCGACTCCATCGCGATTAAGAATTTTGATATGAGCTTCTCTTTTCTTCCAATCCAGCTCAATCATTCCAAAGTTGGGCTCTTCCACTTGCTTGCCGACATAATGCCAGTCTTTTTCTGAAGTCGCTGCCGTTCCATTGAAAGGGCCCACGGTGACGTCATATAAAGGACCGTAGTCAATCATATCCACTTTTCCGATCGCCCCTAAAGAGCGATTTCCACTGACAAACAAAACATTATGCGCCTTGGTCTCTCTCAAGGTATCAAAGAGGCGTTGCCTTTCAAGAGGACTCAGGCCCCAGCGCTCTCCAGGATAAGAGTTTGCGGCCATCTGAACTGGAGACACGATGATGCGGTAATCCGCCTCTTTTCTTAACTCCGACTCCAACCACTTCCATTGTTCTTTTCCCAGTCGAGAGTCTTTTTTTCTCCAGTTCTTTTTAAATTCACCGTTTTCCTCACGCAAAGGAGCTGCATAGAAACGCGTGTCCAATAAGATCAACTGCAAGCGCTGACCTTTAGGGCCCAAGATAATGGAGTGTTCAACACCTTTGGCCTCCGCAGTCTGCAATTTGGGAATATAGGACCAATATTTTAGAAACGCTTCGCGACTTTCATTTTTAGATGCAAATTCAGAGTCGCCATTCTTCACGCCGTAATCCTGCTCGTCCCACACCGCCATGAACGGTACACGAGATCGCAAATCGCGATACCCCTCCACTTGATCCAATTTTTTATATTGAGCTGACAGAGGCTTTTCATCAAAGCGAACTGAGTCCACGGAGTTGCCCGCCAAAACCACGAGGTCTGGCTGCGCTTTATTTATTTGCTGCCAAAGACTTTGCTCCCCGCCCTGGTGAACACAACAAGTGAAAACCACTTTTTCCACTTTCTTCACATCTTGAGGGTCGACAGATGAAACATCCGATTTATAGTTTGTTTCGGCCTGCATTCTCATCATTTTCAAGGTCAGCGATTCTGGACGAGGCTTTTCCGCACAAGCAACCACGAACACTAAAAGAGGGACCATTCCGCTACGCACAACAAAAGATGGTTTCATCCTGATACTCCCAGATCAATCACCAGCACTCATAGAGGTTCCAGAAAAATCCTAACATTAGGCCAGAAATCAAAACACCGCTTTTTAATATGAGACAGAAATGCTCGACCTGTGTCCCGACTGACCGACAAAAAACGTCATCTGTAAAAAGCATTTTTGCCAAGTCTTCTATTTTTGAAATGAATGGACCTCCTGCAAGCACGGAACTTGAAATGACCTGGGTAGGAATACGGGGTTGGAATGAAAAGAACCGCTTTATCAACAGCTTGTCTCATTTTGATACTGACCGCTCAAGCATGGGCACAAGGTCAGATCAGCACGGCTTTGCCTGAGGCTAACAAAGACAGTAAGTTCTCTGCGGAATGGCGCTTACGCCTCTCCGGCTCCGACGTCCATGACGAACAAAGCCAATCCAAAATCGTTGATATTCGTACCGAAATCAAAGCCAAGTATCTTCTTAGCAATACCCTTCATTTGGACATCCAACCCTCCCTGCGCCTGCAATCAGGACAAACACAGTCTGTGGATGGGGCCGACAAACCCGAAAACAAGATCTCCCTGTCACAAGCGGCGGCTCACTATCTTCCCGTCCAATCCGTTCGCCTCTCTGCTGGGGCCTTGAATCAAAAATATATGCACACAGGTCTTTTGATGGATCCTATCGCCTTCCCTGCCGCTCGCGTGGAGGGCGTTCTCAAATCTAATGAATTCAAGACAAGCTTGGCGGTGGAGTCCGCGATTCCCACTTCAACGTCTTTGAGTACAAATACAAAAGAACTCGAGCCAACACCGTCTTTAAATTCAGCTTCTTTAAAGCTTCACTGGCAGTCAGCCAAGAATCTTTACTGGAAAAACTCGGTGGGCTACTTCATCTATAATAACTTGCCCTCGGCCGTGGCTCAGCAGTCTCGCCTTCTAGGAAATGAAGTAAACAAAATTTCAGACGCTCAATACGCCTTCACAAGTGAATACCAAGGAATGGAAGCTTCCTCCGAGTTGCAATTCCCCCTTATGAATGCGTTGGATTTGACTATTGGTGCCGACTACCTCATCAATCACAAGGGGCCTGCAGATCAAAATACTGCTTACCGCTACTTTACCAACGGCGAATTCCATCTTAGCAAAAACTTGGATTTGATCGTTGAGGGCAGCTACTTCTCTGTCGCTCCTGAGGCTGCGGTCGCTTACTTCAATGCCGCGGGCTTTGAAACCAATCGCATTGGTTATTCTGCGGAAAGTTCTCTTTCCTTTAAGAAAGAGGGCTTTAACATCGGCATCAAATACACGGACGCCGAAGTCATGTTTTCAAATTCCATTCAGTCACGCGAAAAGACCCTGTTGATTAAGCTGGAGACCTTCTATGCAAGCATCTAAGAAGACCTTCATTCAAACCATTCTTAGCATTTATGCTTTGAGCTCTTTGGCGGGTTGCAATCTGCCAAGCCCCAAAGATAAGGCGGACACAGGATCAGGAGCGGCCACTTTTACAGTGCAAGCCATGGCGGAAAAGTCAAAAGCCCTTGAGACCTCTGTTCAAGGCGATTTCGCTTTACCGTCTTCAAAAGTATTCAATCTTCAAGCGTGCGTGAAGGACGTCGCTTATGACAAAGCCATTTCGGGACATGAATTCCTTGTTGAGGAAGTGAACAAAACTGTGGTCACAGATAAAGCAGGCTGCCTGACTTGGGCAGAGCG
Organism: Bdellovibrio sp.; assembly: GCA_019104905.1. Classification (GTDB taxonomy): domain Bacteria; phylum Bdellovibrionota; class Bdellovibrionia; order Bdellovibrionales; family Bdellovibrionaceae; genus Bdellovibrio. The sequence goes on along the minus strand of JAHRXB010000243.1, from coordinate 191 downwards.
TATCAACTACAACTTTCTTGGAGAGTCTCAATACATCCGTATCGAAAGAAGCATTAAAGGCCTGGGCCTTCACAAGGGCCATCAAAACGTTGCTTTTGCGATCAACCCTTGGTCCCATGGCGAAACTTTGACTCCTGTTTTGAATCCCAATGACGGAAACAACATCCCTCGCCTGGTCGATGATCAAGAGC
>JAHRXB010000203.1 GCA_019104905.1 Bdellovibrio sp. | reverse complement strand
AATGTTCCACGTGGAACATTGTTAATGACCCCCGACCGCTGGTTCGGGGGTTTTTTCGTCCTTAAATCCCAATTCTTTGAGCCGCTGATTCACATCCCAGGTTTTTTTTGCCGCTCTCATCTTTTTTTCTAGTTGATACGACTCCCACTCTTTGGGATCGGGCCAAGGTTCTCCCTTGCTGAACGCGACAGTATACGATTTCTTCGCTATGGTTTTGCGACCTTGAATTTTGAGTTCTAAATACTGCTTTTCTTGCTCCAATAGGGTGATTCGACCCTTGGACTCTTCGACTCTCTTTTGAGCGTATTTAATTTGTCCCGTCTGGGGGACAACATCTAATAATTCCTGCTCATGACCTTCGAGGGTTTTCTTTTCAGCTTCGAGCGCCTGTGAAGCCGCCGCGAGGGACGTGTTGAGGTCATTATAAATAGGATCCTTCAGCTCTGGATTGGGATCCGGCTTATTACACGCGACAAGAGAAAGAAGAATGATGATTAGGCTGAATATTCTCATAAACACAGTTGTTCCACGTGGAACATCGGCGTTTTCATCGAAAAACATAAGGCGTGGCGCGAAAAACTGGTCTTTGCGCTTGCAACTTTTTTAAAAAAAGCCGACTTTTGATTCTCAAGGAGGAAAAATGGCAAAAACAATCTGCATAGCGAACCAAAAAGGTGGAGTTGGCAAGACAACGACGTCTGTAAACCTCTCTTCGGCGCTCGCCACTCTTGGAAAAAGAGTACTCTTGATCGACATGGATCCTCAGGGAAATGCATCCAGCGGTTTGGGTATCAAAAGATACGAAAGTCAGGATAGCAATAGCTACCACGTACTCATCGGCGAAAAAACCCTTTCAGAGGCTACTCAAAATACCTCCAATCCAAACCTTAAGATATCCACGGCTAACCCAGATCTTGTCGGAGCTGAAATTGAGCTTGTTGATATGCCGCAGCGTGAATACAGACTTAAGCAGGCTGTCGCCACCGTGGCTGATCAATATGATTTTGTGATCATTGATTGTCCCCCTTCATTGGGGTTGATTACTCTGAATGCTTTGAATGCGGCCGATAGCTTCCTTGTGCCGCTACAGTGTGAATACTATGCCCTTGAGGGATTGAGCCAGTTGTTAAACACAGCCGGCCTCATTAAGAAAAATCTAAATCCTCAGCTTCATATCGAGGGGATTGTTCTTACAATGTTTGATAGTCGAAACAACCTCAGCCATCAAGTGGTGACTGAGATCAAAAATCATTTTGGCGATAAAGTTTTTAGCGCCATCATTCCAAGAAACGTGCGCCTCAGTGAGGCACCAAGCCATGGACAATCCATCTTCGAATACGACAGCAAATCCATCGGTGCAACACGGTACTTGGAGCTTGCTCGTGAAGTGATCGCTCGTGCGGAAGTAAAAGCAACCCACGAAGCCGCTCCACAAGCGGAACAAATGGCCTAAGAAGGGGAAATTAAATGTCTGATATTGCTGTTGAATCCTCAAACAAGAAAAAAGGACTTGGCCGCGGACTAGGATCGCTGCTGGGTGGGCCTGCGCCCGCGGAAACTCCCGCGCCGAAGGCGACCCCGGCGGTCGCTGCGGAGATAAATACGAATCAAAAGCCCTCTATTCCAGTGACCTCTCAACAGGCGACTCCCGTAGACCCTGAGAGTAAAATCTGGAAAGTGGCAATTGATAAACTTTCTCCAGGTCAGTATCAGCCACGTCGTCAGTTTGATAAAGAACCTCTTCAAGAGCTTGCTCAGTCCATCAAAGAAAACGGAATTCTTCAGCCGATCGTGGCGCGAAGAACGACTTCTGGAAAACTTGAAATTGTGGCCGGTGAAAGACGGTGGAGAGCCTCCCAGCTTGCGGGTCTTCATGAAGTTCCGGTTATCCTTAGAAATTTCAACGACAAAGAAGCTCTTGAGCTTGCGATTGTTGAGAATATTCAGCGGGAGGATTTGAATCCCATCGAAGAGGCCGAAGGTTATTCTCGCCTTATCAGTGAGTTTAAACTTTCTCAGCAACAGGTCGCTGAAAAAGTGGGCCGCGATCGCGCTACCGTCGCGAATGCTGTTCGTCTTTTGTCTTTACCTGAAGAAATCAAAACAATGATTTCTGGAAATGACCTTTCTGTAGGCCATGCGAAAGTCCTTTTGTCTTTACAAGATTCGAAGAAGCAAATTGAGTTTGCAAAAAAAGTGGTGAACGAAAAGATCGCCGTACGTAAACTTGAAAAAATGGTGCAGGCCGCCGTAAAAGGCTTGGATGAAAAAGAAGAGGCCGTAAGCTTTGATTCGAACGTAACCCAACGTCTGATCGCGGGTCTTAGTGATGAGCTTCAAAAGATGCTTGGAACTAAGGTGAGCATTGATTATTCCAACTCAAAGGGTAAAATTAGTATTCACTTTTACTCAGACGACGAACTCACCAATTTGGTAGATAGGCTTAAAGAAGGATGGCAGTAGCATTTCCCCCCTCCGCACAAGAAGATCTTCTGTCTGGCCATGTGACCGCAATCCTTGACCAGGGAACGCATTTCGAAGGAAAACTCAGCTTCGAGGGAACGGTACAGATCGGCGGAGATTTTAAAGGGGAAATCTTTACTAAAGATACTATTGTCATCAATGAGGGCGCTTTTGTGGCTGCCCAAATCGAGGCAGATACCATTGTTATTAGTGGCCGGGTGGAGGGAAATCTCTTTGCTCGTCGCAGGGTTATTATGCACCCCCCGGCAGTATTTAAAGGCACCGTGACATCGCCCAGTCTTCGCATCGACGAGGGGGTTGTTTTCGAGGGTGCGTCCTACATGCCTAAGTCTTAGGCATTAATATTATACACTAGAAATTGACCTTGACCGTCCTGAGGCCCAATGCTAATTCCGAAGCTCAAAAAATTAGTAGGGATTTCAACTAAATGGACATTTTTGGACAATTAGGTATCAATACCACCGCCGCCTTCCAGTTTGTGTTTTTTTCTATCGCTTTGCTTTTTTTGAGTAAGGTCGTTTTTGCTCCTTATGCGCATGCGCTTGAGGAGAGACAAAGAAGAACGAAGGGGGGCGAAGATTTAGCCCTCGAATACCAAAATAAGTCCGTCGAACTTCAGACAGAATACGAAACAAAACTTCGCACTCTCAATAGCGAAATCAAGACCATCGTTGATAGCGCGAAATCACAGGCAAATAAAGAGTATGAGGCTCTCATTGCAAATGTGCGCACAGATTCTGAAAAGCTCGTTCAAGAAAATCGCAGCAAGATTTCGGCAGCAGTTCAAACTGCGGCTGCTGACTTGAAGTCTCAGACCACGGCTGTTGCCATGGCGATTACTACTAAGTTGTTAAAATAAGAAAGAGTCGAATATGAAGCTTCTTGCAAACCTATTTATTCTTTTGGCTCCTGCTGTGGTCTTGGCTTCTGGCGGGGAACATCACGATGCGGGTATCCCGAAAGCCGTTATCTACCAACTTATCAACATTACGATTCTTATCGCGGGTATCGTATATTTCACTAAAGACGGAATCGTGTCTTTTTTTGCGGGTCGCAAAACGGCTTATCTTGAAGCAGCTCAAAAGTCTGCGTTTGCTCGCGAGCAGGCCGAGAAAGAGTTTGTAGATATTAAGAACAAGCTGGCGACCCTCGAGGCGACACGTGAAGAGTCTTTGCAAAAAGCGAAGGCTCATGCCGATGATCTAAAAAAACAGATTCTTGGCGAGGCCAGTGACGTTAGCAAGCGCATCCGTGACGACGCTGAGTTGACCGTTAAACTTGAAGTTCAGCGCGCACAAAAAGAGCTTCGTTCTCAGCTTTTGAAAGATTCAGTTGAGGCGGCTCGGGTTGTTTTGACGAAAGACCTTGGGTCTTCTGATCAACAAAAATTGCAAAAAGACTTTATCAATCACGTCGGGGTATAGGCGCATGGTAGCTAGTGAAGTTTCAAAAAGATATGCCAAAGCTCTTTTGGCGGTGACCAAGCAAAAAGGCGTTCACTCAAAAGCTTTTGCTGAGTTGCAAACAGTTGTCGCTGCGTTTTCATCAGACGCATCTATTAAAAATTATTTCGAAAATCCGATGATCAGCCCTGATCAAAAAGTAAATGCCGTGAAAGGTGCTCTTACGGGAAAAGGTCTTTCAGAAGAAGTGTTGAATACGCTGATTCTTCTATCTGAAAAGAACCGCATGGGAGTTCTTGATCAGGTGGCGCTTGCTTTTCAAGAGCTTTTGGATCTTGAAGAGGGTGTGACTCGCGGAGTGGTTCGTTCTGCTCAGCCGCTATCTGCTGATGCTCAAAAAGAGATCGAACAGAAAATCAATAAGGTCCTCAATAAGAAGATCGTATTGACCTATGAACAAGATCCTAAGCTTTTGGGTGGCGTTGTCGCTCAAGTTGGCGGATGGACTTTTGATGATAGCCTCGACACGCATTTAAAAAAATTGAATGAAGAATTAAACAGGAGAGCCAACTAACAATGGAAACACAAATTCGTGCTGACGAAATCAGTCGTG
>JAHRXB010000175.1 GCA_019104905.1 Bdellovibrio sp. | reverse complement strand
TTTAAGTGGCGATATCTCGGGCACTCAAGGTGCTACCAGTGTTGATAAAATCAAAGGTATTGCTGTTGACATGACTGGTGTGGGCCCAGGGAAGATTCTTAAATATGACGGCACGAAGTGGGCCCCTGGAGATGACTTGGGAACCAGTGGGGCCTTAACCAGTCTTACCGGAGAGGTCTCTTCGACGGGAAGTCCCACGGCCACGGTGACGATCAATAATAATGCAATAACAACAGCCAAACTTTTTGACGGAGCCGTGACGTCGGTGAAAATCGCTGATGGGTCCGTGACTTCGGCAAAAATCACCGATGGCACCATTGTCGACGCCGACATTGCCACAGGGGCCGCAATTGCTGACTCTAAACTTGCCACCATCTCTATGGCGGGAAAAGTTTCTGGCAGTGCGATCACATCGGGGACCATCGGTGGCACGACGGCCATTAACACCAGTGGTTTGATTCAAACCTCCAATGGTCTGCGCCTGTATCAGGGAGCAAATTTTGTCGAACTCAAAGCTCCGGCGGGTTTGACAACGGATCTCAGTCTTTCTTTGCCCGACAACGCGGGCTCTGCGGGACAAGTTTTAACGAATATGGGCTCTGGAGTTCTTTCTTGGACGACGCCAACGACAGGAACTTTGACTTCTGTGGGAGCAACCGCTCCGTTGCAAAGTTCGGGTGGATCGACTCCGGTCATTTCTTTAGCGGATTCTGTTGCAGCAGGAACCTATTCCAAGGTCACAGTGAGTGCGAAGGGACTTGTTACTTCGGGCGCGAGTCTTTCCGCCGGCGACATTCCCAATCTTTCAGGAGATGTGACGTCAACGTCAGGGACCTCCAGTACGAAGGTTGAAAAAATTCAAGGATTCAATGTGTCTTCGACGACTCCGTTGGCGGGGCAGACTTTGGTTTCATCAGGTGCTCAGTGGAATGTGCAGTATTTTGGTTTTGGTCAACTGCGCTCCACGCTGACCGGCAATTTGCAGATGCCTGGCTCCTGCGCAACAGCAGATAAAACCTTAACCTGGAGTGCTATCACCGACACTTTTTCATGCACGAGCATTTCGATTGCGAATACTCAAGTCACCGGTTTAGGAACGGCAGCGACGAAAAATTTTGGCACATCCGCCGGAGATCTTGTCGAGCTGGATGGCAGTGCCCGTATTCCCGCATCCATGATTCCGACGACCTCCCCCGTCGCGGGAGCCGTGCGCTTTAACACAGGAACGGGTGCTATCGAGTATTATAATGGCAGTGCCTGGATACCTTCCAATTATGGAAATGCTTTAACCAGTCGTCAGTACTACACCACTCCCGGCACTTACACTTTCGTGGTGCCTGCAGATGTTAATAAAATCCGCGTGCATGTGGCCGGAGGCGGCGGCGGTGGCGGAGAATACACGGGCACCAATGGTGGCAATGGCGGGAACAGCGGTTTTGGCACTGTTCAGGCCAGCGGTGGTTTGGGGGGCGCGCGCGGAGACTGGGGACTTGATAGAGATGGAAACCTGCACGGTGTTGGCAGTGGTGGTGATGTTTCGATCAAAGGCGGAGGAGCGCAAGGCGGACCGGGTCGCCCGACATATCAATCCAACTCAGATCCTGTCGACGGCACGGGACAAACTGGAGGAAACGGGGGCTTGGCAATTGCGGACCTTGTTGTGACTCCGGGAACAAGTTATACAGTCACGGTCGGCGCGGGCGGAACGGCCACGGGAGGATCTCCTGGAGCCCCAGGTTTTGTATTTGTCGAGTGGGCGGGCGCGGGAACGACCATCGCAAACTCGGGAAGTGGTACCCCCAATTATGTTCCTATTTGGACAAGTTCGACGGCTTTAAACAACAGCCCGATAGCGGTGAGTTCTGGCAACGTGGGTATTGGCACCGCCAATCCCACAACACAACTTGAAGTCAATGGTGCGGTCAAGGCGTCAAGTTATCAAGGGGTCTTTAGACCTTACTCCTACACCATCAAACAATCAGTGACGGGAAATGGAACGTACACAGATGTGAATCTGGGCTTGGATGCGACGAACGCCACTTTTGTGATGGCCAATGTTTATATTTCCTCAGGAGCAGACGATCACTTTACCTGCTCGTTTGGTAAGTCACTTCCCGCTGCGGGGACAACGTGGAGTCAACGCCGTGCGAGTGGTTCGGATCTTTACTTTGACTCTAACGATGCGGCAACAGCGGGGGACTATGTGATTCTTTCCCACGATGGACAGAATGAATCAGGCTCCGCCGTCAGATATGGTTATCATGCCTTTGTGATGATTCCTCTTAAAGCCAACAAACGATTTGATATGCGGCTAGGAGATGGGAATGCTGCGGCTATTAACGTGAAGATTCGAATTCTTGCGTACGTTGAATAGCCGGTGATTTACATGGGAACTCTAAAAAGTATGTTTCACGCCGACCAGGAAGCTGCGTGCTTTCCCGGGGCGGGCCCCAAAAGGTCTTAAAGAGACCAGATAGTCGTTATCCAAAATATTATCCACTCGCGCATAAACCGAGCCTTGCGGAAGATATTGGTACTTCATGGTCCAATCAACCACGCCGTAAGCGGGGATTTCTTGTCGATCCTTTGCGACCGTTTGGTCATACATTTTTCCGGTCCACGACAGAATCACTTCTTGAGAGTACTTTTTATATTGAGTACCCACACCAAGACTGTATTGGGCTTCAGGCACGTAAGGAAGAGGATCGCCAGACTTGATATCACCATGGCCCCATTCTGGATTTGTCGTGTAAGAGTCTGCGGCAAACTCCGCTTTGGTCACAGTCACATTTAAATTCACAGGAATGTAAACCGCTCCCCACAAAAATCCTTTGGCAAAACGAGTCTCAAGGCCGCGAATCATCGCCTTGCCCCCGTCAAATTCCTGATCCAAGGTGGAACCCGTGCAGCCGGAAGAAAAAGAGCAAGTTCCTTTGATGTTTTGATAATCCGCGATGAAGGCAATGCCTTCGGCAAAAAATTCGTGATCCGGGTTGGAGTAACGAACTCCCGTTTCGTAGTTAATGCTCTCTTCCGGTTTTTCGCTTTGGGTTTGCCCTGGTCCCACGATTGTGACACCGCGGTTGATCCCACCAAGAGCGGACCAGCGTTCATTGAATTGATAAAGAGCCCCCATTCCTGGAACGAAAACATTTTCGTTGCCGCTCGTCTCTTTGGAGGTGAGTTCGTTGTTGGAGTCATAGCTCACGTTTTCATAACGACCCGACAAAGTCAGTTTCCACGCGTTCCAAAGAATTTCATCAGTGGCCGAAAGGCTGAGGGCTTGAGTGAAGTCTTTATTCAGAGCAGTGTCCTTACGGGCATCGGCTGTGCGAACCAAACTCTTGTTGGTCATCGAGAAAATATCTTCCGTGTGGTTGCGACGGATCTGATCTTGGTGAAGGCGAAGTCCCAAACTCACTTGATGAGTCCACTCGTTAAAAGAGTGATATGAAAAAGACCCGACTTGCACGCCTTGGCTATAGAAATAACGATCGTTGTTGGTCAAAACGATATCGGCGTCAGCGCCAACACTGGAAGAATCTGCCTTCCCCGTGATCACATCATAATAAAGTTTATTTGCTCCTTGTTGGGGATCTCTTAAAACAGAGTTCACATCAATCGAGGTGTTTCTAAAGTTATTAAAGCGCGACCAGTTGCGATGAAACTTATTGTGATAAGCCGTTCCCCAAAGGCCCCAGTTTTCTTGGGCTTGAGTTTTATAGGTCAGTTGATACTGTTCGTGCTGCCAATCCATCAAGTCATTTTCAGAAGCGGCGTAACGACGAAAAGGTGAACTATAAAAATCGTCTTGAGTTAAGCCTAAATAAGTTTCGTCAGAAAGCTCGGTGCCATAACCGATTTTCCATTCTAAAGAGTGACGACGTTCCCCGGAAAGGCGCTGTTCTCCCTTGAAAAGGAAGTCATTTTTGGAAAATCCCGTGTCCTTAGAAGTATCGAGTTTTTTGAAGCCGTTCGTTTGTAGGTGAGTTCCCTCAAGAAGAACACTTCCTTGCTCCCAGACACGGCCTAAGTTGGCGCGATATTTTTGTGTATCATAAGTTCCGCCGGCGACTTCCATTTCGGCGCGATTTTCTTTGGGAAGACTGCGCGTGATATAGTTGATCGCTCCCCCGATAGAATTCGGACCGAAAGGAACAGAGGCCACGCCCTTAAAGACCTCCAAGGATTCGATCTTGCTCATAAACGGAGTGTAATAGGCGGCCGGAGCTGAGTACGGAGCAGGTCCAATCAAAATGCCGTCTTCCAGGATCACAACCTTACGGCTGCGGTGAGGATGAGTTCCACGCAATCCAATATTAGGTCTTAGACCAAAACCATCTTCTTCCTGTACATAGACGCCAGGGACTTGTTTAAGAACACGATTGACGTCACTTTGCTGTTGTTGTTCCAGCTTTTGTTTGTCAATGAAGTGAGCTGAATTGGGCTGAAGCAGTTCCTCTTCGGAACTTCCGATGATTTTAACAGGCCCCAGCTCGGACATTTTTGTCGAGATCTCAGAAACGTCTTCGGCCTGAGCGAACAGGCCGAAGGAGGAAACTAGCAGAAGTGTGAAATAAAACTTGTTCATGATTATTTGTAGTCAAGTTCCTTGATGATACGGTTCGCGGCCGGAACTTGTTCGCCGATCACAGACCAGTTGGTTGCATCCGCTTTGAAGGTGCCCCAGTCCTTAATCAATGTGTTTGGAGTCACACCAAGAGCCGCAGGGTATTCCAAGTGGCTGGAAGACAGGTGAAGCTGCGCAGGTTCTTGCAACATCAAGGAAATGAATTCCTGAGCAAGTGCGGCTTTCTTAGAGTAAGTCACAACGCCGATACCAGAACCGTTCACATGAACTCCGGTACTATCTTGATTTGCAAACAGAGGCTTCACAGGAAAATTCGGATTTTGAACCAACATTTGCGCCAGGTAATAAGTATTAGAAATACCTACGTCACAGACTCCGTTCGCCATCGCGGTCATCATCGCAATGTCGTTAGGGAAGACGTCGGCTGCAAGGTTATCCAGAATGCTTGCCATAAGATCTTTCTCAGCCGCTTCGCCTTTGTGGTGAACCAGGCTTGCGATCAAAGCGACGTTGTAAGTCCCTTTGGAAGTTCTAAGACAAACACGACCCGCCCATTGAGGGGCTGCCAAATCTTCGTAGCTGGAAATTTCAGAAGGTTTTACGCGAGAAGAATCGTAAACCAAAGTACGAGCTCTGTAAGTGACAGCCACCCAGTGATCGTTTTGATCTTTCATAGCGGGAGCCACGCGAGATTTAACCGCCATGCTCGTCAGAGGTTGAAGAAGACCTTTTTGAGTCAAATCAGAAAGAAAAACCAAATCTTTAGTGAAGATCAGGTCCGCAGGAGTGTTTTCTCCTTCCGCTGTCACTTGTGCGACGATTTCAGCGTAAGGCTTTTCTACAATGATGATCTCAGTTCCGGTTTGAGCTTTAAACTGATCGGCAAGAGGTTGAAGACGAGCGGTGGGACGATCTGTATAGATAGTCAAAGTTTCTGCATGAGCGGCAACGGCCGAAACAGTCAAGAGCAGGGCTGCGATGAGCTTGTTCATTAGAGAACTCCTTTTAGTTAGAAACGCTGAGATACCGAACCTCTGTACGAGGCACAACCTTTCGCTGTTTTTTGCGCCTAAATGAAAGAGCATTGAAGATGAAAGCGAGTTGAGAATTAAGAGGCTTGTCGATGGGCAGGATTAAGAGGATTTGAAAAGAAAAGAGCCCGCGATGGGGTCGCAGGCTCTTCTTATAGCTGGTAAAAATTTCTTGGGATTAGTAACGAATGATTTCAAACGTCGCTGAACAACCGCGATCCACCCAGATGCGATCATTGTAAACCCCAGCAGTTCTTCCCCAGATGCAGGCTTCGTAGGAATGCTGACTGTAAATACGAACTTCCGCCACTCCATACGGGCTGAAATAGCACTCGTTATAGCGGTAGTTGTAAGAACTGCAGCTTAAATATTCATAGCGATACGCAGGAGGTGGTGGGGGTGGATAACCAGGATTGGGACGAGGACGAGGCCCCGGATTTCCAGGATAAGGATCAGGGCGACCTGGATTGGGATTCCCTGGATAAGGTGCCGGGCGAGGACCGGGACGGATGTAAGATGTTTCCGCGTTATCCATATTGTCATTGATGTCGGCGTGCGCCAATGGTGCCAAACCGCACACCAACAAGAAGGCCATAAAGATGTTTTTCATTTTTCCCCCGTAATTAGGTGTCATTGTGACTACAAAATCTTTTTTACCCAAGAAGTATGCATAAAAAGTGCCGAACCAAAGTGACACCAAAAAAAATGGAGGGTGTCCCCTCCATTTTTAAATTCTTATCAAGTCCTTCCAAAAGCTATTTGTGCAGAGGCTTTTGGATGATGTGAATGGCGTGACCCAAAGTAGCCTCTGCGGCCTCCATCATCGTTTCACCCAAAGTCGGATGAGGATGGATAGAAAGTGCGAGGTCTTCAATGCGAGCACCCATTTCAATGGCCAACACGGCCTCAGAGATCAAGTTGGACGCCTCAGGTCCCACGATATGAACGCCCAAAAGAACATGAGTCTTTTTGTCGGCAATCATCTTCACGAAGCCATCTGTTTCCATCATGCTCACGGCGCGACCATTCGCTGCAAAGGGGAACTTGCCGATCAGAAGATCATTGTAACCCTTGGCCTTCGCTTCAGCTTCTGTCATGCCGGCCGAAGCGATTTCTGGATCAGTGAAAACCACAGCAGGAACGGTTTTCGCGTCATACACGCGATTTTGCCCCGCAAGCACTTCTGCCACCAAGACGCCTTCATGAGAAGCTTTGTGGGCCAACATCGGCTGACCACAGATATCGCCGATCGCGAAGATATTGGGAACATTGGTTCTGCGCTGAGCATCCACTTTTACAAAACCACGCTCATCAACGGCAATACCCGCCGCTTTGAGGTTGGCTTGGTCTCCGTTGGGACGACGGCCGACAGTCACAAGAATCTTATCGCATTTTACGACTTCATCTTTGCCGTTGATCTCCACAGTCACTTCGTAACCGTCTTTGACTTTCTTTTGTCCCTTGGCCTTTGCTCCATAAAGGATATTGACGCCCGCTTTGTTGAGTTTACGGACAACAATCTGCGCGCAATCTGGATCCACCACGCCTGCAAGCAATGAGGCTTGAGCTTCGATTACAGTCACTTCGGTGCCCAGTTTTCTGAGGTAAGAAGAAATCTCAAGACCAATGTAACCGCCGCCAATAACGGCAACACGCTTAGGGATTGAATCAAAAGCCAAGGCCCCCGTTGAAGAGCAGATGTCTTTTTCATCAAATTTAAAACCAGGAATCTCAATAGGACGAGAACCCGTTGCAACGATAAAGTACTTCGCTTGAACAGAGTCATTGCCAGCAGAAGATTTCACAGAGATTTCTTTAGAGTTCTTAAACTCCGCTTCACCCTTGATGATGGTAACGCCATAGCCTTTCAAAAGCTGATTCACGCCGCTAGACATCTTATCGCTGACAGATTGTTTCCACTTTACAAGCTGTTTCATGTCAACGTCGATTCCGCCTTTGATCATCAAGCCCATATCTTTGAAGTTATGCTGAGCCTTATGTAAAAGGTGAGTGGCCGTGATCATTGCCTTTGAAGGAATACATCCCACGTTCAAGCAAACACCGCCTAAAAATTCTCTTTCAACGACTGCTGTTTTAAAACCAAGTTGAGCCGCGCGGATGGCAGCCACATAACCGCCAGGACCCGCACCAATTACGACAACGTCAAAATTCTGCATTAGATTAACTCCACCAAAAGTTTACCAGGATTTTCAATGCGGGCGATGAAGGCTGCCAAGAAGCGAGCCGCGATCGCGCCATCAATCAAACGGTGATCCGCTGTCATTGTGTAATTCATGACTTTGATCGCTGCCAATTGACCGTTTTTGATAACAGGCTTTTCATCGATTTTGTACATTCCCAAGATCGCCACTTCAGGGTGATTGATCACCGGAGTCGCGTAAGTGCCACCGATGGAACCAATGTTGGTTACCGTGATGGTAGCGCCCTTCATCTCATCTGGCTTCAGCTTTCCGTCGCGCGCACGCTTGGAAAGATCCAAGATCTCTTTAGAGATTTCCAGGATGGATTTTTGATCTGCGTTTTTAATCACAGGAACAACAAGTCCATTCGGAGTGTCAGCCGCAAAACCGAGATTGAAATATTTTTTGTAAACGATTTCGCCCGCAGCATCGTCAATAGACGCGTTGAACATCGGGAATTCACGAATCGTCGCAATCAAAGCCTTCATCACAATCGGAAGGTAAGTGATCTTTGTTCCGTTTTTCTCGGCATGTTCCTTCAAGGATTCACGCATAGCCACCATCGCATCCACTTTGGCTTCATCCATGATGGTGAAGTGAGGAATGATGGTTTTTGATTTTTGCATGTTTTCCGCAATCTTCTTGCGGATACCAATCATCGGTACACGCTCTTCAGCCGCACCTGCAGGCCCCTGATAAGCGGGCTTAGGAATTGACATGCCTGGAGCGGATGGAGCCTTGGCAGAAACCGCTGGCGCTCCGCCTTTCGCAGAAAGAACATCTTCACGAGTCACACGTCCCGCAAGACCTGAGCCTCCGACCGCATTGATGTCGACACCCATTTCACGAGCCAGACGACGAGTCGCAGGGGTCGCAAGAACTTTAGAGTCCGCCACAGGAGGAAAAATGCCACCCGTTGCCACGGTTGCCGCAGATGTTGTTTGTACTGGCGTTGAGTGAGCCGCTGCAAAGTTTGCATGAGCGGCAGCAGGAACTTCTCGTTGCGCACCGGCTGGGGCTTGCGCCGCAGGGGCAGAGCCACCTTCCAGAGTGATCATTGTAGATCCGACTTTAACCACGTCGCCAGATTTGAATTTCAACTCTTTCACGACACCAGCAACAGGAGTCGGAACTTCAACAGTCGCTTTGTCAGTCAAGACTTCCGCGATAGCTTGGTCGGCTTTCACGGCATCACCAGATTTGACCAACCATTTTACCAATTCACCCTCAGTAACACCTTCTCCCAATTCAGGAAGTTTGATGTCTTGAACTTTTCCGCCGCCAGTTACTGGAGCGGAAGCTTGGGGAGTCGCCGCCGTGGCTGCAGGTTTAGCCGCTTGCGGAGCCGGAGCTGATGCTGCAGCACCCGCGCCATCCAAAGTGATCATCGTGGCGCCGACTTTGACAACGTCGCCGGATTTAAATTTCAAATCTTTTACAACACCGGCAACAGGAGAAGGAACCTCAACTGTTGCTTTGTCAGTCAATACTTCAGCGATGGGTTGATCGGCTTTCACAGAGTCGCCGGGTTTCACCAACCATTTTACCAATTCACCTTCTGTAACACCTTCGCCAAGTTCGGGCAGTTTTACGTCAGTTGCCATGTTGAGAAAGTTCCTTTCCTTGTTGAGTCTCTAAAATATTTAAATTCAATTCCCGGGCTCTTTGTTTTTCGATGATTCCCTTCATGAAGAATTCACCGGCACGATAAGAGCTGCGGACCAGAGGACCGGAGGCGACATATAAGAAGCCCAGG
>JAHRXB010000110.1 GCA_019104905.1 Bdellovibrio sp. | reverse complement strand
CCGAATAATAGGCTGTCCAAAGTTCGTCATATGAAACAACAACTGCGCTTTGATGGCCTTAAAATCCTTGGTGTCGACTTCAAACTTATTGGTCTTTTTATTGAATTTATAGACAAACAACTTATTGCGCACACAGAAGTCTTCAGTGAGGAACTGATCGATGAAGGTCACGTCATTGCAGACCTTACGAACTTCAAAGATTTTTTCGCGACCCAGACGCAAATCTCGATTCCAGTTCTTACGCTCACGAACATCGTCACACTCTTCCCACTCGCGACCGAACTGGCCCTTATTCCATCTCTCTTCGATGTCACGGAAAAGTTCGATTCCTACTTTGTAGGGATTGTAACCGTTCGGAGCCATCGCCATTGTTCCGCTGTGATGATCGGCAAAATCAATAATCTCAGAATCATTCAAGATCTTCGTCGTCATCAGCTTCGAATGCCAATAGGATGCCCATCCCTCGTTCATCGTCTTCGTCATTCCTTGAGGAGAGAAGTAATAAGCCTCGTCACGAATGATCGACAACACATCCTGCTGCCAGTCTGTCAGCGGAGCATGATGAATAAAGAAGTTTAATACGTCCTTCTCGGGCTCCCGAGGAAATCTTTGGGCTTTTTGTATTGCTTCTTCTTCCGCCTTCTTACGCTGTTCTTCTACGAAAGACGGCGGGTTGATATAGTCCCGCATATAGGATCTATCGACACGAAGAAGATAGTTTGGCTCTTGAGGTCTCGCCTCTTCGGACTTAGTCACAGACTTTTCCACATAGGGACTGTAGCGATCAATCAGATTTTCTAAACTCAAACAAACATCGATGAAGTTCTCAACGGTGTCCTGGCCATAACGATCCATATAACGACGAATGCGCGTGGCATGATTCGCCATCTGGTCCATCATTTTGCGATTGGTTTTTGAAAACCAAATATTGTTCTTAAAGAAATCACAGTGACCGTACACATGGGCCATCACGAGCTTTTGATCCATCATCGCGTTCCCCTCCATGAGGTACGCGTAACAAGGATCGGTATTGATCACCATTTCGTAGATTTTCGAAAGACCGTATTCATAACTCTTGGAGAGATGTTCATACTCCATTCCAAATTTCCAGTGCGGATAGCGAACAGGAAATCCGCCGTAGGCCGCAAACTGATTGATTTGGTCGTAGGTGATCAGCTCAAAAATGGTCTCAAAGAAATCCAAGCCCGCATCTTTGGCGATCTGGCAGATTCTTTTTCTTTCAGCTTCCAATTCCGGTGTTAAGTTGGCCATCGTTACTCCACTTCTCGAACTCTCCCCTAGCCCCAATGTCGCAGCGCACTTCAAAAAGGTACGGCGTACCTCTCGGGTTAGCGGCCTTTGCCTAGGAAATCTTTGATTGAGTCTAGGATTTTGTCGCGGCTTTCGATCTGACTTAATGTCAGGCGTTCGTCGGCGCCGATTTCCTTTTGTAAGTCTTTGAGGAACTGACCGCTTCCGTACTTACTTTCCACCTGGCCGTAACTAAAGACGTTACAGTTGGGCAAAAAGAACTCCGTCAGCATCTTGATACACAAACGCGTATCCTCACCTGACCAGTTGTCTCCATCGCTAAAATGGAACGGATAGATATTCCAATCCTGGACAGGATAGTCTTTCAAAATAATTTCTTGGCACAGCTTGTAGGCGGAACTGATCAAAGTTCCTCCCGATTCGCTGGTTCTAAAGAACGTGTCTTCGTCGACTTCTTTTGCTGCGGCGTCGTGGATAATAAAACGCGTCTCAAGCCCCTTATAGTGCTTCTTCAGCCACGTATTGATCCAAAAACTTTCCAAGCGCACGATTTCTTTCTGCTCGTCTCCCATACTTCCCGAGACGTCCATCATATAAATCACCACCGCTTGTGTCTGTGGCTGCTGTACTTTTTTAAAGGACTTGTACTGCATGTCACGGCGGATTGGCAGAACCAACGGCTCTTCAGGATCATAAGTCCCGGCCCCCACCATGCGCTTCAATGCTCTTTTATAAGAGGATTTAAAATGGCGCAGTCCCTCAGGCCCCACCGGAGCAAGCCCTGTGAACTTCGTTTTCATCGAATCAATGTTCTTGGCCCCTTTAGGTTCAATCCGCGGGAGCTGTAATTTCTCTCCCAGAATGTCTGCCAATTCTTCCATGCTCAATTCAACTTCGACAAGATGCTCGCCCGGCGCTTCGCCAGCTTGACCCTGTCCGCCCTCACCAGGGTCTCCCACGTCTTGTCCGGGTTGACCTTCCCCCTGACCCACGCCCCCTTGTTGTTTGGGGCCGTAGCGGAAGTTCGGAATATCGATGCGAGGAAGCGGAATTTTTACGTACTCATCCTCACGCTTCCCGATCATCTCACCTTGGGAGACGTACTTGCGAAGGTCCTCTTTGACCTTGCCTTTGACGATCTCTCTAAATCTATTATGGTCTTCCCGTATAGACATTATTTATTCTTTACGTCCCCTCGGGCGAAGATACTCGCAACATAGTGTAATACGTCTGTCGCAGAGATCTCATCGTATCCGAAGTCCTTGATGAGACGAGTTTTAACAATATCAATCTTCTCTTGAGTATCCTTGTCAGCCACGTTGCTCACCAGCGTTGTGAGCTTGATGCTGTCTTTTTGATCTTCAAAGAGCTTGAGTTCAATCGCTTTGTGCAAGCGTTCATTCATCTTATAGTTGAACTTCTTGCCTTCCAAAGCCAAGGCGCCGATGTAGTTCATGATCTCACGTCGGAAATCATCCTTACGCGATTCGGGAATCTCAATCTTCTCTTCGATGGATCTCATCAGACGCTCATCGGGTTCTTCATCGTTTCCAGTAAACTGGTTACGCACCTTCTCGCGCTGAGTATAAGCCTTCACATTATCAATGTAGTTCGCGCAAAGTCTTTGCATCGCACTTTCATCAGCACTGATGGCTCTTTGCACTTCCGCCTTGATAATTTCTTCGTACTCCTGCATGACCACACCCAAGAGTTCTTTGTACTCAGTCTTCAGCTCTTCGCTGGAAATCAGGGAGTGATTCTTCAAACCCGACTCCAGCTCTTTAAAGACCATGAATGGATTCACAGAGCCCTTATTGGATTGTTGTGCCGCCACCAGAGCATTTGAAAGTTTATCTTGGATATAACGAGCCGAAATTCCCTCAAGACCCTCACGCTGAGTTTCTTTACGAAGCTCCCGCACATTGTCCTCAGTATAGTTCGCCAACGTTTTTCCGTTATAGAGTTTCAGCTTTTGCAAGCGAGTCAAATTGGCTTTTTTCGGCTTTTCCAAACGGGTCAGAATCGCCCACATCGCGGCCATTTCGACCGTGTGAGGGGCAATGCTGATGCCACGCACTTTTTGCGAGTTGAAATCACGCTTATAGATATTGATTTCGTCTCTCCAGCGCGTGATATAAGGAATGTCGATCTTCACGGTACGGTCGCGAAGAGCTTCCATAAACTCGTTGTCTTGAAGACGACGGTATTCCGGCTCATTCGTGTGACCGATAATCACTTCATCAATATGGGTCTGCGCAAACTTCTTAGGCTTCACACGATGCTCTTGAGATGCGCCCAAAAGATCGTACAAGAACGCCACGTCAAGCTTCAACACCTCGACGAACTCAATCATGCCGCGATTGGCGACGTTGAACTCACCGTCAAAGTTGAACGCGCGAGGATCTGAATCAGATCCGTATTCAGCGATCTTACGATAGTTGATATCGCCCGTTAACTCCGTCGAGTCTTGGTTCTTTTCATCTTTAGGTTGGAATGTACCGATGCCGATACGATCTGCTTCTGAAATAAAGAGGCGACGAACGCGAACATGAGAGAGCACTCTCATCAAGTCTCCATCGTATCTTTCCATCAACGCTTTAAAAATAAAGCGAGACGGCGGACTGAGCTCCCCTTCGACTTGCACACGATAAGTCCCCTCTTGACCCTTATTCAAAGAATCAAAAACTTGCGCGCGCAACTCTTCAGGAATCAAAAGAAGAGGCTCTTCATTCATAGGGGATTGGAAGACTTTAACTCCCTTTCCTAGAAGACCATCCAGCTCCAGCTTTTCATCGATCCACTCAAAAGTATAAAGGGCCCCGCCCTTCGAGTGAGAGTAGCGCTCAAGACCTTTCTTGAGCATGCGACAGATTGTGGACTTTGCACTTCCCACCGGACCGTGCAAAAGAATCACACGCTTTTCGGTCCCATAGCCCAGAGCCGCCGCCTTGAGGACATTCACCAATTTCATCAACTGCACATCGAGTCCGAAGACCGCGTCTTTACCGTTGTTGTGGACATCATCAAAGAATCTGTAACGAACGACTTCTTTTTTAAAGTCGATATATGTTTCTGTGCCTTCTTCAACGATCATGTCATACATACGTTGATAAGCGTTTCTTGTGATTTTTGGATTCTGTTTGACAAGGCCGAGATATTCCTCAAAAGAACCACTCCAGTGTTCTTTCGCATGCGTGCTCGAATTTTGCCAATTAGTTACCAACGAATGAAGATCAATCTTAGAGGCCATAATCTCTCCCCCAGGTGTTTGGTGACACACCTACTTCGTTAGATTATGCCTCATTACTAGACGGTTAACGAGGAATTTAATTTATTTGTATTGCTTTGAATCCCGAGGGTTGTTTCAAAGTGAACAGCTCAGATTTGAACTGGACGTCGGTCTGGGGACTTGAAAATTGCCACTGCATTTCGAATTGCGGGGCCGTAATGACGACTCTCTTCTGTCCCTCATTGCGATTCAACCATTCGACACGAATTTTCTTTTGAACATTCTCACATTGAGAGAGCCAACCTAAGTTGTCTAAAGTGCATTTCCATCCAGGCCCGCGCACAGGTTCTTCAAAAGCGATATTTGCAAGATTCATAGGATGCAATGGAAGATCAATCATACGACTGAACGCTGTTTCAGAGTTTCTTCCATAAAAGAAAGCCTTCTGCGGATAAATAATATAAGAGATCTCGGTGGGACTCATCACCAAACTTGCCACCTGATATCCCAAGATCGCCGAGATCTCAAAGCGGGCGCGCTCGTTCTTCACGGCATAGATATCTATATTGAGTGACTGTGTTTTATCTTCTCTTAGGTTCTTAATCAAAGCTTTGGTTTCCCATTGAGCTTTTTGGTAAGCCCCCTCTTTCACCATCTTCGTGACACAGCCAGAAAGGAAAAGGGTTAAAAACAAAAAGAGAAAATAATTGATCCTTGTATTCATTGCCTTAGCATAGAGAAATGAATTCTTTTAAACAAGCCTTGAATCAGTTAAATAGCTCCTGGAAGAACAGCCTTATTTTAGGGGCTCTCGCCACTTTTTTCATTTTTCTGATTCGTTATATTCCCTGGGGAAGCGCTTTTGTGATGTCCTTTGGAATCCTCATATTCCAGGAGGTGGCCCGAAATCTTGTTGTCACCTCTTCTTGGCGTCCTCATTCTCAGTTTCTTCGCAAAGAGTGGATCCCCTACCTGATCACAAGCCTGATCCTTTTACCCACCAGCGTCCTTTTGGGATCCGCTTTGGGAATTTTAGAAAGTCCACAAACCCTTCTTGCCACAGCCCCGATGTCTTTGGGACTCCTGATCCTGGCGGTCTACTTCTACCTAGTTTTAAGCCAGGCCCTTCGTTTGCACTCTGAACGAAACGAGAGCCTTGCCAAAGCCATCGACATTGTCGGCCTCGCCTCGCTAAAAAATTTTCGACTTTATTTTACACTCAGCTTTTATTTCGGATTGTTGATTTTGATTTCTGGAATGACAAAGGGAGTGGGACTTCTCGTCACACTCCCTCTTTTATTTTATGCAAATCATTTTGCTTACGTTGAAATGAATCAACGCGGTTTTACTGCCCCTGTCCGGCAATAGGCGTTTCAACAGACGCGGGCAATCGAGGTGTTGAAAGCTCTTGTTTTTCAATTGCGAAGATTTTGCTGCGAATCTCTTCAACCTTCTTTTTGTCAGTCTCAAGATCCACCGCTTTACGGTACATCTTCTTCGCTTTATCAACCATCGCTTGCTTATAATAGGCATCTCCCAAGTGTTCAGCGATAACGCTAACCGTGGATTGATACTTATGAGCTGCCTCAAGGAATTTGATCGACTCTGTGTACTTATTCTGCTTGTACAAGATCCAACCCAAAGTATCTAAAACATAACCATCCTTAGGTTCCAGCTCCAAAGCTCTGCGCGCCAGCTTTTCGGCATCCGGCAGATACATTCCCATTTCAGCCCACGTGAACGCCAAGTAGTTCATGCCTTGTACATGGTTAGGGTCGATCTCTAAAACTTTCTTCATTTCACTAACGACCACATCTTTATTCCCCATACGGTCGTTGATCGTGCCATAGTAGAAACGCAACTGAGCATTTTCTGGGAACTTCACCAAACCCTGCTCTAAAATCTTCGCCGCCCCTTTATAGTCGTTCTTTTCATCCAACAAAGACGCGTACATTGCAAAAACCTGTGGCTGATCTTGGCGCTCTTTTAGGCCCTTCGCCGCCACTTCCAAAGCTTCACTCAAGCGGCCCATTCCCTTAAGAAGATACGCAGCATGAACCACGGATTCTCCATAGTAAGTACTGGTCACTGGAATTTTGACATATTCTTTCACGGCTTTTTCATGTTGGTTGGTCTCTTCATAGACCGCCGCGAGATAGAAACGAACCTTGTCAGACTCGGGAGCTTCCTTAAGAACCTCCTCCAACTTCTGAGAAGCCAAGTCATAACGTTTCTGTTCAATAAGGATCAAAGCCATCTTCATACGAACATTGAGTGGTTCGTCAGAATCATTTTCTACAACTTCGAGTTGCTCATAGGCTTTGTCATAGTCACCGCGCTCAATATAAGTTTGCGCAAGAATTTCCGCCACACGAGGACTTGGATTATTCTCTTTTTGGAATTCGCGATACATCGTAATGGCTTTGTCCTCTTTCTTCTGCTTCGTGTACAACGCTCCCAAAGAAAGAAC
>JAHRXB010000094.1 GCA_019104905.1 Bdellovibrio sp. | reverse complement strand
TCCAAGCGTTCTAATCAGGTCGCCAATTTTTTGAAAAACCAAGGGGTGCAGAAAGGAGACTCCGTCTTTCTGTTGATAGAAAATGATGTTGCTCTGTGGGAGTTGATGCTGGGAGCAATGAAAGTAGGGGCGGTTTTGATTCCGAACAGTCCCCTGTTGTCTCAGCAGGAGTTCAAGGATCGTTTGGATCGCGAGAAAGTGAAACTTATTGCCACGACCAAAAAACATGCCGAAAAGTTTGATCTTGCGGCGTCCAGCGTGCTGGGTCTTTTGGTGGATGGCGAAGCGTCGGGATGGACTTCTTATGAAAAATGTTTTCAAGAAAGCACTTTTTTTGAGCCCACGATCAAAACCAAAGCAACAGATCCGTTGGTGCGTTACTTCACTTCGGCCAGCTCGGTGAAACCACGAGTTGTGGAGCACTCTTATGGGGGATTTCCCGTCGGTCATCTTTCAACAATGTATTGGATTGGACTTCGCCCTGGGGATGTACACTTAGGGATTAACTCAACCGGATGGGCGATGCATGACTGGAACAACTTTATTGCTCCTTGGAATGCTGAGGCGACGATATTTATTTATAAACAAGAACGCTTCAACGCCAAGATGATTCTGGATGTGCTGAGTGAGTACAAGATCACGACATTCTGTGCGCCTCCGACAGTATGGCGACTTCTTACGATGGAAGATCTTTCTTCTTTTCAGGTGCATTTGCGCGAAGCCGTGAGCACGGGAGAGGCACTCAGTGCCGAGATCATTTCAAAAGTTTATGGGGCTTGGAGAATCTTCGTGCGCGACGGTTATGGCCAGACCGAGACATCAACTTTGATCGGAATTCCTCCGGATGAAAAAGGCAGCTTTGGCACCATGGGAAAGGCGCTTCCCGGTTTTAAAATCACTCTGTTGGATAATGAAAATAAAGAGTCCGATGCTGGAGAAGTTTGCGTGAATCTCAAAGATCATCCTTGGGGAGTCATGTCGGGCCTGGATAGCTCCTTGGAATACTATCGAACCGGGGATTCCGCTTACCTTGACGATGCTGGGAATTATACTTTTGCAGAACGCCTGGATGGATTGTTTAAGTCTTCAGACTATCGGATCAGTCCTCATGAATTGGAGTTTGTTTTAAAGGAGTTTCCGTCCGTCAGGGAGGTGGTGGTTATTCCCAGTCCAGATCCCATTCGAGAAGCTGTTCCTAAGGCTTTGATCGCTTTGGTCAAGGGCACCGAGCCGACCAAAGAGTTGGCTTTGGACATCATGCACTTTGCACGATTGCGTTTGTCTCCATTTAAGCGCATTCGCCGCGTGGAATTTATGGAGATTCCCAAAAACACTGCGGGAGAAGTTTTGCGTTCAGAGCTGGTGAGTATGGAAAAGGCCAAACGCATGGCCGGCGAAAAATCGTCTTACGAGTTTTGGGAAGAGGACTCGAAGATCACTTTGAGTGAAACCTGGGCCCAGGAACTTCCTTAGAAGGTCCCGACGCCCATGATGCTTTTCATTTCCGTCACGGTGGTGGCGACCACCTGGCGCGCTTCTTCAGAACCTTTGCGACACAAGCGTAGAACTTCTCCTTTGTCTTTGGCGAATTCACTGCGCCGTGCGCGAATAGGGGCTATGACTTCTTCAAGAACCTGAGTGAGTCGCTGTTTGAGGACCCCATCTCCCAAGCCGCCTCGACGGTAGTGTTCTTTGAGTCTTAAAATCTCTTCAGCGTCAGGATCAAAAGCGTCGAGGAAAGTGAAGACGACATTCCCTTCAACCTGTCCCGGGTCGTCAATGTGCAGATGATGGGGATCTGTATACATCTTTTGAACTTTCTTTTTTATTTGCTCATAGGGTTCAGAAAGTTGAATCGAGTTACCTAGGGATTTGCTCATCTTTGCTTTGCCGTCAATTCCGGGCAGTCGACCATAGTGGCCTCCGAGGGCTTTTACTTTTTTGAAAAACTCTTTTTGATAAAGATGATTGAATCTTTGGGCAATTTCGTTGGTTTGTTCGATCATGGGGTTTTGATCGTCTCCGACGGGAACAAGGTCGGCGTGAAAACACAAAATATCGGCAGCCTGGCTGACGGGGTAAGTGAGGAATCCCGCCGGCAGATTCTTTTCAAAATTTTTCTGAGCGATTTCTGATTTGACGGTGGGGTTGCGTTCGAGGCGGGCGACTGTAACCAAATTTAGGAAATAGAACGTGGCCTCAAAGAGTTCTGGAATCATAGATTGAACGAAGATTGTGCTGAGAGTGGGATCGATGCCCACTGCCAGATAGTCGAGGGCAACCTCCAGAATATTTTCGCGAATCATCTGGGGGTCTTTAAAATTGTCCGTCATGGCCTGAGCATCGGCGATAATAAGATACTGTTTGTGAGTTTCTTGCAGGATCACGCGATTTTTGAGTGAGCCGATATAGTGGCCTAAATGCAAGGGGCCGGTAGGCCGGTCGCCGGTAAGAATGATGGGTTTCACGTTCCAAGTATAACAATATTTGCCCCAAAGAACAGGGGTCTAGACTATGGACATATTGTCTGACGCTCATCATTCTGCGTTGCAATGCAAAAAGGTACGGCGTACCTCCTAGGGTATGCGGAAATTTTTGATTCAGTTGGCTACTCTTTTTGGTGTGGGGCGCTTTCCGAAAGGGCCGGGAACTGTTGCGACGATGGTGACAATTCCGTTGGTTGTTCTTTTATGGGAGCTGGGGCCTTTGGTGTACATGGGGGCGATTGTTTTGCTGCTCCCGGTCGGAATTATAGCCTGCGAATTTTATGAGCAGGAAAAGGGTGGGCACGATCACAAAGAGATCGTAATTGATGAGGTTTTAGGTTTTCTCATTACCATGGTGTGGTTGCCTTTGACGTGGCAGGCCATTCTAATTGGCTTTGTCCTTTTTAGAGTACTGGACATTACAAAGCCTTTATTCATAGGATATTTAGATAAGAAGATCCAGGGAGGTCTTGGAGTGATGGTGGACGATGTGGCCGCGGGGATAATTGCGAGTCTCATCATGCAAGTTCTCTACACTCAAACCAACTGGTTGGGCTCTCAGGTGTTGGTACCGTAAATGGCACTGAACAACGAAAAGCTTCAAGAACTCATTCGATCCCTTCGCGACCAAAAACTCACTGTGAGTTTTGCGGAAAGTTGTACTGGAGGTGCACTTTCGGCTTTTATGACAGAGCAGCCTGGCGTTTCCGACATCTTTTTAGGCTCTGTGGTTTCTTACTCTAACGAGGCGAAGGTGGATCTTCTGGGGGTCCGTCGAGACACTCTCATGCAAGAGGGTGCGGTGAGCGAAGCGGTCGCTCGTCAAATGGCGCACGGAGTGCGTCGACAGCTTAAAACTGAATGGTCTGTGGCAATCACAGGTATTGCAGGTCCGAGTGGTGGAACACCCACGAAGCCTGTGGGCACTGTGTGCTTTGCCATCGCTGGACCAAACTTTGAAAGCTCGCGAAAAGAGTTCTTTTCGGGAGATCGCAAAGCCATCCAGCAGACATCCGTCGACTATGCAGTGGCTTGGCTGGTTCAGATTCTCGACAGGAAATAAAAGAGGCCCAGGCCTAAAATTAACATTCAAAGAATCGTGGCGGTGGCTACGAGAAGGGAACACAGATGGCAAATGCTACTGTAGACAGCAAAGCAAACAGCGAAAAATCCAAAGCCCTCGAGTTGGCGGTTTCTACTATTGAGAAACAATTCGGGAAAGGCTCTATCATGCGTTTGGGCGCCAACGACAGTCTTGTGAAAGACGTTGAAGCGATCAGCACCGGAGCTTTGAGCTTGGATATCGCTTTGGGTATTGGTGGACTTCCTAAAGGTCGTATCGTTGAAATTTACGGTCCTGAATCTTCTGGTAAAACGACCATCGCTCTTTCTGTTATCGCTCAAGCTCAGAAAAAAGGCGGCGTGGTTGCGTTCGTCGATGCGGAACACGCTTTGGATATTAACTATGCTCGTAAGTTGGGTGTAAACACAGAAGATCTTTTGATCTCTCAACCAGACACAGGCGAACAAGCTTTGGAAATCACCGAGACTCTGGTTCGCTCTGGCGCGATTGACGTTTTGGTTGTCGACTCTGTGGCGGCGTTGGTTCCTCGTGCAGAGATCGAAGGCGACATGGGCGACTCTCACGTGGGTCTTCAAGCTCGTTTGATGTCTCAAGCTCTTCGTAAGTTGACGGCGGCCATCAACCGTTCCAACACATTGGTGATCTTTATCAACCAAATCCGTATGAAAATCGGTGTGATGTTTGGAAATCCTGAAACAACAACAGGTGGAAATGCTTTGAAGTTCTATTCTTCTGTTCGTTTGGATGTTCGTCGCGTGGGCGCAATCAAAAACGGTGAAGATGTGACTGGAAACCGTACTGCGGTGAAAGTTGTGAAAAACAAAATGGCTCCTCCTTTCACAAAGGTTGAGTTTGATTTGATGTACGGCGAAGGAATCTCTGAAGAGGGTGACCTTCTTGATTTGGCGGTGACTGCGAACATGGTTGAAAAATCAGGTGCGTGGTTCTCAATCAATGGCGAGCGCATGGGACAAGGTCGTGATCAGGCGAAAAATTTCTTGAAAGAACATCCTGAATACATGACTGAACTTCGTAAGAAGATCTTGGCGGCGAATGGTATCGGCAAACTTTTGTTGGACGCCAACAACCCTGAGAATGCAGAACACATGAACGATGAGCCACCGGTAGAGGCTGAAGAAGCAGCTCCGAAGAAGGCGAAAAAAGGAAAACACTAATCTTTTTTAGTTCGAGTTTAGTAAAAAACCCCGCTCTGGAAACAGGCGGGGTTTTTGTTTTTAGAAGCTAACTCTCCTCGATATTGTATTGGGGCCAATGTAATGCTGAGGAGAGTTGAAAAAATAAAAGATTAAAAAAAACCCACAACGTTTCCGCTGTGGGTTTGGGGACAACAAAAGAGGATGAGTCGAGGCAGCCTCTTTTCTTAAAGTACTTTCAATTACTTCTTCTTAGGAAGAAGAATGCCATCAATGATATGGATCATGCCGTTTGCCGCAGGAACGGACGCAATGATCAAAGCATCATCAACGTAGACTTTTCCGTCTTTTCTGTGAATTGTGACATCGTTCAAATCAACTTGATTCAGAACTCGTCCGTCTGTTAGGTCAGACTCTTTTAAGATTCCAACGAAGACGTGGTGTTGAAGGATGTCAGCCAAAGCTTCTTTTTTCTCTGGCTTGAGAAGACCTTCCACTGTACCAGCGGGAAGTTTGTCAAAAGCTCCGTTGACAGGCGCGAACACAGTAAACGGACCAGGATTCGCTAAAACGTCAACCAACTCAGCGGCTTGAAGTGCTTTTACCAAAGTTGTGTGATCCTTAGAGCCCACTGCGATTTGAACGACATTCTTTTGAGAAACATCGTCAACCACGGCGGCTTGTCCTGGAACTGGAGCAGAGCCAGAACCACCAGAAGAAGCTTCCTCTTTCTTGGTACAACCATTCATCAAAGCTGCAATCACCAATAAGCCAACTATCTTTTTCATTTTATAATTCCTTCTTTCTATCTATTTTTTGTCAATGCTTCTGAAGTACTCAAGAATCGCTCTAGCCTCATCCTGAGTTACGTTTTGAAATGTCATTTGCGTCATGTATTCACCCAAAAGCTCCTGCGCGACAGGATCTTTTTGAGTCATTTCCTGAGGATTGAGAATCATATTCATGATCCACTCAGGTTTTCTTCTCTCAGTGACACCTTTAATTGCGGGGCCAACATACCGCTCATCAACTTTGTGACAGGCTGCGCATTTCGCTGCGAATAGATCGTGACCATTCTTCACAAGATCCGCTTTGAGTTCAGCCTCCAGAGTAACTGAAGATACTGGACCAACGCCTATGTCTCCACCGCCGGTTGTTGCTGTCGCTGCTGCTGGCGGTGTTGAGGTCGTAGTTGCCTCCTCTTTTTTTGTGCAACCTGCGACTGCAGACAAGATGATGAGAGCCGTAATAATAGTTTTCTGCATAATTTTTCTCCTTATGACGAAAACAGAATATATTAATGGGCACCCAAAATAAGTGATCCAAATCATGTTATGACACAAAGATTTATGGCAGCCTTGAAAAAAAACGAAAGGAAGGGCCATGAAAATTAACAACAAAACTATGGTCACTATCGGAATCGGCATTGGCCTCGCAGCTTCTATGTTTGCATGTACGCCAAAGAAACCCTCTAACTCAGGGGGAGCGGCAATCAGTAAGAACGCAGCGGAAAAGGTCTATGTTGCTCCAGGTAAGCACGACGAATTTTACGCATTTCTCTCTGGAGGATTCAGTGGACAGCTTGCTGTTTACGGACTTCCATCGGGTCGACTCTTAAGAGTTATTCCTGTTTACTCAGTGAATCCAGAAAATGGTTATGGATTTACGGAAGAAACGAAAAAAATGCTTAACACCAGCCATGGATTCGTCCCTTGGGATGACTCTCACCATCCTCAGTTGTCTTTGACTGATGGTAAAGTGGATGGCCGTTATGCCTATATCAATGCCAACAATACTCCTCGTATTGCGAAGATTGATTTGAAGACTTTCAAGACAACAGAAATCATCGAGGTTCCAAACTCTGGTGGTAACCATGGTTCTCCCTATTTGACTGAGAACACAGAGTACCTCATTGCATCGACTCGTTTCTCTATCCCTCTTCCGAACAAGGATGTGGCGCTAGATAAAATGAAGGAAGAAGTAAAAGGGACAATCTCTTTCATTAAGTTCGGTAAAGACGAAAAAATGGAAGTGGCTTTCCAACTTTTGGTTCCAGGCATCGACTATGACTTGGCCTCTTGTGGTAAAGGCATGTCTCACGGTTATTGCTTCCTGACTTCTTACAACTCTGAAAAAGCTTCGACTCTTATTGAGATCAACGCTTCTAAGAACGATAAGGACTTGTTGGCCATCGTGAACTGGAAAAAAGCAGAAGAGTGCGTGGCTGCGGGCAAAGCGAAGACTGTTGACGGTCGTCACGTGCACAATGAGTTGAATGAAAGCACTCACACTGTCACTTCAGCGACAATCGACAAAGTGAAGATGTTGGATGTTAGAGATTGTGAAGGCGCATTGTACTATGCTCCAGTAGCAAAATCTCCTCACGGTGCTGACGTTGATCCTTCCGGTCAATACATCATCGCGGGTGGTAAACTTGCGGCTCAGATCACTGCTTATGACTTCAACAAAATCGTTAAAGCGATCCAAGACAAAAAGTTCACTGGTGACTACGATGGCGTGAAGGTCCTCGACTATGAATCTGTTTTGGCTGGTGAAGTGAAGAAGCCTTGTTTGGGGCCTTTGCACACAGAGTTTGACGGTAAGGGCAATGCCTATACTTCATGTTTCGTAAGTTCTGAAGTTGTTAAGTGGAAGCTTGGCACTTGGGAAGTCGTCGATCGTATGCCGACTTACTATTCTTTGGGTCATATCATGATTCCTGGAAGCGGATCTAAACAACCTTGGGGTAAATATCTTTTGGCGATGAACAAAATCACCAAAGACAGATATCTGCCTGTAGGACCTGAGTTGCCTCAGTCTGCTCAGTTGATCGATATTTCTGGCGAGAAGATGGAAATGCTTCTTGATTTCCCAACTGTGGGTGAACCGCACTACGCTGTTGCTTTGGAAGCGAATTTGATCAAAGACAAAGTTAAAAAGATTTATACTCTTGAAGAGAATAAACATCCATTTGTGGCTAAGTCTGAAAAAGAAGCTCGCGTTGTTAGAGAAGGAAACGTGGTTCACGTTTACGGTACTGCGATCCGTTCTCACTTCATGCCTGACAATATCGAAGGTATCAAAGTCGGTGACACTGTGTACTTCCACATCACCAATCTTGAGCAAGACTGGGATATCGCGCATGGATTCTCTATC
The DNA here is from genome assembly GCA_019104905.1 of Bdellovibrio sp. Lineage (GTDB taxonomy): Bacteria > Bdellovibrionota > Bdellovibrionia > Bdellovibrionales > Bdellovibrionaceae > Bdellovibrio. The sequence goes on along the minus strand of JAHRXB010000094.1, from coordinate 3,132 downwards.
ATCGGTGCGAATACTTCAGAACTTCTATTGATGCCAGGTGAAACTAATACATTTAAGTGGGAGCCTTCTAAACCAGGCGTTTACCCATTCTATTGTACTGACTTCTGCTCGGCACTCCACCAAGAGATGCAAGGATATATCCGCGTATCGGCAGGTGGCTCATCAACTCCGCTAAAATTCAATCAAGGAAAATAAACGGAGAAGCAGAGGGGGTCGTTGAAAATCGGCCCCTTCGAATTTAGAGGTATATATGAGTAATAAAATAATTCGAATTATTCTTCTTGGTAGTATGATTTTGTTGGGCTTAACGATGGTGTTGCCTCTTTGGGATATCGCGATTTTTGCTCCTCAATACCCTGAAGGTTTGAGTTTGCAGATTTGGTTGAGCAAGATCTCCGGCGATCTCAACAACATTAATATTCTGAACCACTATGTGGGGATGAAGGCGATTTCTCCTTCGGATATTCCAGAGTTGGTTTACTTCCCAAAGCTGATTATGGGTATTTTGGCCCTGGGTGCCTTGGCGCTATTGTGGCCTCATATTATCAGCGTGGGCCTTTATTTCCTGAGTTTCTCGGCATTTTCATTATTTGCTCTGTATGACTTTTGGAAATGGGAATACGACTATGGGCACAACCTAAGTCCCGATGCTCCTATCAAAGTTCCGGGGATGTCGTATCAGCCACCTTTATTTGGCAGTGAGACATTGCTGAATATTTCGATTTACTCTTACCCGGCGGTAGGAGGATGGCTTATGATGGTATCTTTCCTTGCCGTGGCCTATATTTTATACGTCAAGGCTAGAGAATTGTGGAGATAAGATCGTTATGAAAACCTGGCTTCGAGCTCTCGGTGTTGTGCTCTTTTCCTTTATGTTCTTGCTTGGTTGTACTGAGCAAAAAGTTGAAGAAATTCACTATGGAAAAGATTACTGTGATCACTGCAAGATGCAGATTACGGACAAACGCTATGGGGGCGCGATTCTAACGACAGAGGGAAGAACTTTAAAGTTTGATTCCATTGAATGCCTGGCGGATTCCAGGCATTCATTGAAAGATCACGTTAAAGAAGTGTACTTCGTCGACTTTGAAAGCTCGCAGTTGCTTCCTCAAAGTAAGATCCAGCTTTATAAAAACGAGAGTATGCATGGTCCCATGGGGACCCGTATCCAAGGCTACTCAAAAGAAATGAGTTTGCCAAAAACGAATCTTGATGAGATCGGGCGATGATTAAAATCGCCCTTATCATCTCTATTCTGAGTTTTTTCAATACGGCCTTCGCCGACAATCGCACGATAGAAGTCTGCGATCAATGTCAGTTTAAGACGATCAAGGCCGCCCTTGAAAAGACGCAGAATGGAGATGTGGTTTTAGTAAAGTCCGGAGTTTATAAAGAAGAAACTCTGGAAATCACCAAAAGCATCAGTCTTATTGGTGAGCAGGGTGCGACTATTTATCATCTTGGGGATGGTGATACCATCGCGGTTCATGCGCCGAATACGACGATCAAAGGCTTAAAAATTATCGGTTCGGGAAAAAGCACTTATCATGATTTTTCATCGATAAAGATTTCGAACACCTCAGGGTGTATTATTGCCGAAAACGAGATTTTGGATTCTCAATACGGCGTTATGATCGCCAACTCAAATAATTGTATCGTGAGTGGTAATAAGATTTTGACGACGTCCATCCCCGTGGACTTGTTGGGTGACGGTATTCATCTGTGGAAGACGTCTGATTCGAAAATCATGAAGAACACCGTCCATGGACATCGTGACGGAATCTATCTTGAGTTTGCGCAAATCGGAGAGATCTTCGATAACACAATCACGGGGAATCATCGCTACGGACTGCATTTCATGTTTTCCAATGATAACGCCTTTCGCAATAATACGTTTAGCAAGAATGACGCGGGCGTGGCTGTTATGTACTCAAAAAGAATCAAAATGCTAAATAATGAGTATGCAGACAACCGGGGGGCGGCTTCTTTTGGCCTTCTTCTTAAAGACATCACAGATTCTGAAATTGCAGAAAATGAGTTCTTAAGAAATACAGTTGCGATCTTTATGGAAGGTTCGAATAGAAACAATTTCTATTCCAATCGCTTTGATAAGAATGGTTGGGCGGTCCGACTGCTCAGCTCTTGTGACAGTAATGTCTTTCAAGGGAATGCATTTTTGGATAACACTCTTGAGGTGGCGACGAACTCTCAATTGAATCTGAATACATTTAAACAAAACTATTGGGCTCAGCATAAAAATGTCGACTTAAATCAAGATGGTATTGCGGATTTGCCCTATCAGCCGACCAGCTTTTCTTCCTATCTTTTGGAAAAATACAATATAAGTATTCTCCTTATCGGCACACCTGTTTTGAAGTTATTGGACTGGGCAGAACAGATGTTTCCGGCGCTTTCTCCCGTGAGTCTTCGGGATCAAGAGCCGCTTATGAAACACTCATCTGGGAGCATGAAATGATAGAAATTATTGACCTCAGTAAATCCTACGGAGAAAAAACAGTCTTAAACAAGCTCAATGCGAAGTTTGAAGAAGGAATGATTCACGGCATTCTGGGGCCGAATGGATGTGGTAAGACGACTTTAATAAAATCAATGTTGGGGCTTGTGCATATTCAAAGTGGAGAGGTGTTGCTGGATGGCGTTCCTCTGAAGAACTGTCGTGAAAAGGTCTCTTGGTTGCCTCAGCATCCAGAAGCCCCACGCAATACCACGCCTCAAGAACTTTTTGATTTTATCGAAGACCTGCGCGGGGAAAAGGCCGCTTTTAAGGACTCGTTGATCCGGGAATTTGAATTTACCAAGGAGTTGGGGAAACCCCTTAAAGCTCTTTCTGGCGGAAACTTTCAAAAGTGTTTTTTGATTGCGACTTTGATGTTTGATGTTCCTCTGATTATTCTGGATGAACCGACGGTGGGATTGGATCCGGTGGCTGCCGCTCGTTTTAAAAAGATCTTAGCGGAGAGATCCAAAAAGACAACGATCCTTCTGATTTCCCATATCACCAGTGAGATTGAACAGCTTTCTGATAAGGTCCATTTCCTTTTGGAGGGGCAATGGGCTTACAGTGGTCACGTAAAAGATCTTGAGAGTCAAACGGGTTTTGAAGATTTTGAA
>JAHRXB010000092.1 GCA_019104905.1 Bdellovibrio sp. | reverse complement strand
TCAGCTTTCTAAAGATGCTTGGCTCTTGGGCCAGGTAACTCAAACCCACGCGGGCTCTTTTGTACATAGGCTCTTGGGAGATATTCACTTCGTCGATATTAATGCTGCCGGAGTCGGACTGTACCAATCCCACAACCATATAAAAAGAAGTGGTTTTCCCCGCCCCGTTAGGCCCCAGCAGACCGACCACTTGACCCGACTCAACTGAGAATGAAACGCCATCAACGACCTTGCGTTTTTTAAAAGATTTTGAAATGTCTTTGATGGTGAGCATACTCATTGATCTTTATTCTCCACCTTGGCTCGCACTCTTTCTACCTTAACCTTTTTTCCGCCATCAAGAAAGATGATTTCCTCGCCCGTCAGTTCATCATTATTTTGGATTACTTTGGGACGCCCTTTGAAGATGTACTTATTCGCCAAAAGGTCCAGACTCACACTGTCCGAGGTGGCGAACTTATCGGCATCGCTGACCTTGACCCCACCCTTGATGGCTATCGAACTTAAGATGTCCGCACCTGTATTATAGAGGAACGAGGCCTCGGGACCTTCCAGTTTCATGTTATCGTAACTCATCCGAACGGATCCCAAAAAGCGAGCCTCTCGGCTTTTGCCGCTAAATTCTGCTCCGTCGGCAACAATCTCAAATTTTTTACCGGCTTTTTCAGGCTTCTCTGCCGTTATCTTTTCTTGAATCAGCATCTTAGACTGATCAACTAAAACCTTCATACGACGCCCTTTGAGCAACAACCCTTCGCCGGAACTATCGCGAGGGCCTTTCATAAGAACTTCTTCAGGGCTTTCAATCAGTCTTGTCTTTGAAGAATAGTATATCGAGGGCGTCTGAAAAACATATCCATTCTCAGAACGAGTCATGACGTTTCCTATGACACTCAGATCTTTGGATTTGGAATCAATCGTGCCCGAATCCCCCGTGACGGTGAATTCAACTTTTTCTTTGTTATAGAAATAAACCTTAACCTGCTTCAGTTTCCAAGTCCCCGCGGCCTGACTGCCTTCGGCAGAAACCGAAAAAAGCTCCCAGTCGCGACTGCCTTGCTGACTTTCTACAAGATGAACACCTTGCATCTTTTGTTCGGCCAAGCTTTTAGGTTCTTCCGGTTTTTCGCCTCGGCGAAGACGTTCATTTTGAGCTTCAATACGCGCACGCACTTCCGCATCGTCCTCATGCTCCAAGCGCGAAGGAAATACAATAAGAACCTCAACAAACAAAAGGATGAGAAGTGCTACAAAAATGAAGTTCTTAAATTTAGCCATATTTGTTTAAGTTCGCACTTTACAGGGACGGAGTCAGCTGCGCAGTCCGGTTAAAATTAACGTCCTGCGCATCATATAGAATCTTTAATTGGATGTCGAATCCTGAGGAAGTTTAGTCACCGCGAAATTAATCTCTCCGGCGCCAGCTTCCGTGATCGTGAAAAGGACTTTTTTAATGGTCAGAAAATCAACGCCTTTATCGGCCTGAATCGTCACCTTGCTCCACGCATTAGGATCCTCTTCCGTCTCACCCCGAGTGGACTCAACCACATCACGGATTTTATTCTGCAATTTGCTTTCTTGCTCCGCTTTTGATTTCGCTAAAGCTTCTTGCAACTGACTCTTCAGATTCTGAATATTCCAGTCTTCCGCCGCTTTAACTTCATCAAACGTCGCCACGGGATCCTTATCCAAAAGAATCTCTTTATTTGAAATCGTGACTACATGAGCCGGCTTCAGCTCACGCACGCTGGTCGCCTTGGGAAGAACCACTTCTTTCGGGATATAAAGAATTTCCCCCGTCGCGTTGTAGTTCTGCAAAAGGAAGATCACCAGCACCGTGAACATATCCACCATCGCTGTCAAAGACAGCAACGCTGTCACGTCCCGCTTCCCTTTACGTTTACTCAAGATATTGTGATAACGGTGTCTTTCACCGGGTCTGAAGATGGCCATCAGTTCGGCCCTCCTGTCGCAACGGAAATTGCTGAAAATCCTGCCGTCAGACAGTTATCCATTGCTTTAATGAGCTGTTCATAAGGAATCGCATCCGCAACGCTGACCACCGCATCCACCTTTTCAGGGTAAAGCTGCTTCACACGTTGCAACTGTGCGACAAGACCGGCTTCATCAAACTGTTCATTCACCATGGGAAGACTGATCACTTGTCTCCCAACAGTTAAGACATAACCCATCTCTTTCACATCCACTTTCAATACGACATCCGCATTGGGAGGAGGCGTGGGAGCGGGTTGCGTGTCCGATTTCTTCCCGTACAGGGAACTACCAATTTGAATCATAGACACTTGGGTCCAAACGGCAGTGATCAGCAAGAACGTGATGAGAACACTCATCAAGTCGATGAAAGGCACGAGATTCAACTCGATATTCTTCTTTCTGCCGCTGGATTCGCCACTATCTATGTGAGCCATTGAAAACCTCTAATCTTGCCTATTAGTCTTTAATCTTTTCTCTGTTCGCAACAACCAGATTCAAAAGACTCATGCTTGTCTCAACAACTTCATTCTCTGTTTTCTGAATGCGATGCTGGAACAAACCGTAAGCAACGATAGAAACGATCGCCACCAAAAGACCGAACGCCGTACAATTCAAGGCGTGCGAAATACCTTTGGAAAGTTCAAGAGCTTTCGTTGCAGGGTCGGCTGCCGCCACCGCACGGAATGAACCGATCATACCGATGATCGTTCCAAGAAGACCCGCCAAAACGGCCACGTTACCGAAAACCGCAAGGAAGGACACCCATCCCTCTACTTTAGGCATCTCTCTCATCACTGCGGCATCCATGGCTACTTGGACTTCTTCGTCAGGGCGCTTATTCATCGCCTGAACAAGTCCCGCTTTCACCGTATTTGTCAAAGGAGCGGGACGAGCATCACAGTAACTAATGGCCTGACGGAGATCGCCGGAAACCACCATTCTGAAGATTTGATCTGTGAATTCTTTTTTATCCACTGCAAGGTTTTTCATTTTCATCATTCTTTCGACGATCACAAATAAAGCCAAGATGGCAATAACTGCGATCACGTACATGACGAAACCACCTTCAGCGAAAGCGCGCTGGATGAAATTCATGTTGTCTGCTGTAACTGTTGGGTTCACGGGAACTCCTCCTTAAAATTTCTCCTCCGGGTTTGCCGGAGTTTATAAAAAAAACTAATTAGCCTGGTTCAACACAAAGGGATACGCCTGCACTTCGGCCACAAGACCTGGTGGAGGTTCTGGGAAAGTCCAACTTGCCAAACGGTCGCGAATGCAGTTTTCAACCTGGGTGTTGCCCAAAGAAGAACTCTTCACTTTCACGTTACGCGCTTGCCCTTTTTCTATAATCTCCCAGCCTAAAACAATTTTACCTTCAAGTTTACGTCCCTTCTCCATGGTGTTCAGAGCTCGCTCATAGCAGCTCTTCACCTCATGAAGTTTGGCACGAATCACACGACGAATTGCTTCCTTGTCAATCGTTCCATCAAAGGACTCTTCAAAACCACCGCCCTCAATAGCGACTGTGGTTTTGTTGCCGAAGCCGTCAGAGGCACCGTAAGCAGCTTGTCCCGATCCCCGTCCTTTGGTTCCAATCCCTGCAATCCCTTGGGTCGCAGTTCCTTTTCCTCCGGCACCAGCATCCTTAAACTTAGAACCTAAATCATCGCCAGCACGATCTTCCTTGAATCCGGAAGTTCCTGTCGCCTTATCCGCCATTCCCAGAACCTCACCGGCTCCCGAATAGGCTTTGTCGATATTGGCGCGACTTCCGCCGCCACCAAAGGCGCTAAAGAGTCCCACTTTCGAAAGATCTTTATTCGACGACTGAGCATTCGCTCCTTCCGTCTGACCCGTCTTGATCGCTCCACCCTGTCGAGTTGAAGTGAATTTCTTAGTACGATCTTTGGCATTAGGCTTCGGAGCCACTTCACTAGCTCGCGCGGCCACCTGATTGGCTGCCGCCTTTTGCCCCTGCTGTCCCTTTTTCTGCGCATCCTTGTTTTGATCCGCAACCACCACCTTTTGAGGAGGCGTCGGTGTCGGCGTCGGTTGCGCCACGGGCGGCGGAGTCGGAGGAGGAGGCGTTGGAACTGGAGACGCCGCTGGTGGAGGTTTATTAAACACCACTTGCGCGATACGCTGCACTTCCTCTTGTTTGTTTTCCTGCCAGTCCTTCGGAATTGTCGCGGAGATATAGAGTGCCAACAACGACACCATCACCAAAGACATCACCACGCCGGTCATTTCCGAACCCGAGAGCATCATCGGAAGCATCGGCACCAAAGGTGCTTGAGGCGAGAAGCGAATATACAAAGTGATACTGCCACCCGGCAACGTCACACAAAGCATTTCGTTTTGATCTACGCGAACGTGGTAGCCTTGGCCGCCACGTTGGGCTTTTCCATTGCGAGCTAAATCTTCAACAGGCTGAAGGCCCGCCGCCGAAATCATCTCCACATTCATTTCAGCGGTGGTGTTCACCTTAAGGCCACCGGCCATTTCTAAAATGGGATATCCGCGTGGAACCAAACCGTCAGGAAGAGCAATTTGTAAATCCCCACCCGTGTTCACACGAATGGTTTTATTACCTTTGAAGTGGTAAGTGGTCAGAATTCTTTCTTTCCACGCAACCAAAACCTCGACTGTGGTTCCTTTGCCAGGCTTCAAATAAGTTCTTAAATCTTGCACATCACTTGGAGGTGCAAATGTTTTTGTCTTTTTAGGTTTCTTATAGAAATTACGATCTTTGCGGATCTCAGGTCGCACTGGAGCCGTTGTAATCACCGGCTTGTCTTCAACCTTGGGAACCTCCACCGGAATTGCGGGAGTCACCTTAATCTCTTCACTCTTCACCACGGCCGCTGGAGGCATCGGTGCGGGTGTCGCCTTTTTAGCTTCAACCGGCGCGACGGGGGCCGCGGCCTGACTGGCAACCGTGACTCCGGGTGCGACCTTAGGCTTCGGAACTCCGACGAAGAAGGCAATTTTAAAAGGCCCTACTTCAACCTCATCCCCTGATGAAATCAATTCATCAAGAACAGCCTGCCCATTCTTAAAGGTTCCTGATGAGGAACCCAAGTCGCATATATAGTAACCGTTATCGCGCAGCTCAATAAGACAGTGAATCGGCGAAACCTGATCGGAATCGAGATCCAAATGCACTTCGGCATTATGTCCCACCACGATCTGATCTTGATCGAACTGCTTAACACCGACGAGCTGATTGTTTTTAAAAATTCTAAATATTAAAGGCGCTCTCAATTACCACCCCGAACCCGCTGTATGTCCTCTGTTGTTCTTCTCATCTCGGGTAAAAAGTTTTCTCTTAATTTAATCAATCTTTTGTAGTTGAAGTTCTTCTTTTGAAAAAGATAGAACAATTCCGGTTTTTGGGTTGCTCCTTCGACCAACTCATCTTCGAAATTCAACGTCGCTTTTCGTTCCTTCTTGGTTGTGGTCACAGTGGTGGTCGTTGACGATGTGCGATCTGATTGCGCAAAGCTCTGGTCAAACGCACAGATCATTGCCACAAAAATTGAAATTTGGATTACATATCGCAACATAGCTTTCACCAATCCTTCACTCTATTTTAAACCAGCTTTCGCCTTATTTTCCAAAGCAATAATTTTATTGCGAGTATCTGCAGGCCCACCTACAAACTTTAGTCTGTTAATTAGGTCCAAACCCTCTTGGTATTTACCCATATGGTCTACCAACAGTGTTGCATAATTATATAAAGCATCCTTATTGTTCGCATTGTCTTTCAAGATCGTCTTGTAAAGATCTTCGGCCCGATCGAATTTGCGATGGGCGGTCAGGGCAATCGCAAAGTTATTCAAAACTCGCGAATCACGCACGCCTCGCTTGTAAGCGGTCTCAAGGACAATCTGAGCTTTTCCATAATCTTTTTCTTGAACATAGATGGCGCCTAAATTGGAAGCGGCCACCGCTTCATCGTTGTTGATGTCCAAAGCCTTGCGGAACGATTTAATAGCCTCGCGTCTTTCCCCTTGCGCCAACTGGACGATACCCAAGTTTGAATACAGCTCGGCCATTTTGGGGCTGGCGGCAATCGCTTTATTTAAAAGGTAACGGCAAAGATCAAATCGACCTCGCTTATAATGATACATCGCCAAGGCATTCAATGCCTTCGTATCGTTCGGCGATTGAGTCAAAATATGAGTGGCCGCCTGATAGATCTTTTCGTCGCTTTGAGACTTGATAGCCTCGTTCAGCTCCGCATACTGCGATGGGGTCGCAGGAATTACCGGACGGGCCGGTTCTTCGACCACGGGAGCCTTCGGTTCTTCCTTCTTCGCAACCGGCGCTTCCGTTACGGTCTTCACTTCAGACGATTCCGTCTTGGTTTCCTTCACCGAACTGGAAGAACACCCCGCCATAACAAAAAGAGAGAGTATAACTAAGATCTTTTTCATTATTGACCTATCCAGTTTACTAAGCGGATGTCAGAGCCAATTTCTCCGCCATTGTAGTAGCTCTTGGGCTCAATTTTGCTCATATAGTCGTAAGCAGTTCTAAATCCTTCATTATAGACTTCCAACTCCAGACCCCGATCGACCGCCAACTTAAAGCTTTCACGGACTTTCGTATTGAAAGGTTCCGCGAACTTTTCAACGCCAGCTTTGTATTGTTTGGTCTCTTCTGCGTTTAATCCCGGAGGAAGAGGAGCATTTAAGATCGCTTGCGCCATGTTCTGATTGGCTTCCGCCAAAATACTGAGTGAACTCACGATCTCTTCCGCGCTGTCGTATTTGATAACTTCCGCCAACTCGCCCGTGAGTTTTGTCAAAAGAGCTACTTTTTTATCGGCAGCCGCTTTTTGTTTATTCGGGTCCGCCGGGAAGGTCACACCCTTCAGCTCTTTAAAAGTTCCTTCAGCTTCATCCAACTTAATCTTCGCGGCGTAAGAAGCCCCAACACCTTTCTTATTTGGAGCAAAACGCTTTTGCAGCGCCAAAGTCTTTTGACTCCACTCGTTGGCTTTGGTCATGGCCTTTTGACGACGAGAAAGTTCACTAACCCAGTAAGCACTTTCAACGACTTTTTCTTGATCACGCCCGCCGGCTTCCACGTATTCCGTATAGCGAGCAATGGCCGCCGCATTCTGACCCGCCTTGCGGTGAATCTGTGCCATGCTGTAGACCGCCTCGACGTTGTCTGACTGTTTTTTGTTTAATTTTGTAAATTCCGTATAAGCCCGAATCGCGTCATCTGATTTTCCCAGCGCTTCATAGAGAGCCGCCGCATTGTAAATCAAATTGGGCGCTAATGGATCTGTCGGACTTTCCTGAGCCGCTTGTCGATAAAGCTTTGCCGCCTCTTCGAAACGAGCGGAATCTTGATACTGTTTTGCCAAAAGACGATAGGCTTTGGGTTTTAACTTATCGGCGCTCGGGTCCTTCGATGCGATCACTCCTTGGTAGGATTCAATCGCAGGACTATTCATGCCGGCTCTTTCAAAGTTGACGCCGGCATTAAACAACGCCGTGACCGCCAGACTTGATTTGGGATTCTGCTTGGCAAAAGCCGCATAAACTTGCGCACTGTCCGCGTATTTCTTTTCAAGTTCCAGATCCTGACCGCGCTTAAATGACGCCTTTTCAAGAACTCCACGGATATCGGCCCCCGCCTTTGAGGACGCAATAGAAGGCACCAAGAGAAGCTCTGCTCCTGTCTTTTCTAAACCCACGTAGTCTTTCTTCAGGTTGTAGATATCCAAAAGAAGATTGGCCGAATACTCCGCATACTTCGTATTGGGACTCTGCTGAACGATCTCTTTAAAGTACTTCGTCGCTTCATCAAAGTGATTGCTTTGATAATAAAGTCGACCGATACGGAATTTGATCTCGACAGACTTTTCAGAACCAGGGAATTTTTCCACATACCATTGCCCCGCTTTGATAAAGCGATCCACTTTAGGCTCAAGCGGCACGGGATCTAACGACGTCCCGACACGTTTTTGCATCTCCTGATCCGAAGGAATACTGCGTTCCACGGACAAAATTAAATTTTGTGCCGATTTTCCATAGAACTTACTCTGCGGAGCATTGTCGACAACCCATTTGTACTGCATGGACGCTTCATCGTACTTGTTCATGTCATATAAAAGCTCACCGTAATAAAAGTGCATATCTCCAGCGCTGGCTGAGTCGGCAAACTCGCGAAGATATAATTGATAACCTTCATTGGCCTGAGCTTGAGAATACGGCGCTCTGGAGTTTTGTGCGGTCTGATGCTGTTGCAAAACGTAGTTGCGCAACGTGGTCTCTCGCAGTTTATAGGAACTTTCAATCAGCTCTTTATTGCCTTTGTTGGCCGCGTACCAAGCACCATTTGAGTCATAATCTTTGACCCAACTATAAAGCTCCGTTTTGAAGCGCGACGTGTTTTTAGCATAATAATAGTTTTGCACGATCTGATACTGATACTCGAAGGCCTTCGGAGACGTGGGGTTCTGAGAAATCAGAAGCTTAAAGACCTCACGAGAAGCATCCTTATTACCGCGATCAGAATATTGATATGCCAACCGTTCTAGGTAGGGATTGTAGTCGCCACCCACCAGATTCTTAAAGTAGGAAGCCGCTTTAGACGGATCTCCGCCCTCTGCATAGAACACGACGATGTCCCGCAGGGCTTCGTTTTCAAGACGGTTGCGGTTGACAGAACGTTTTCCTGCCAACTGTTCACCGATCTCGGCTTTCCCCGTCTTAATAATGAACTCAAGATAGTTCATGGCCTGCTGAACCTTTCCGATGCGGAAAAGACACCAAGCGCCTTTATACAGGGCAAAGGTGTGCAGACGATGTTTTTTTTCTTTAATCAAAAATGAATACTCTTTATAGGCTTGCGCCCATTTTTCATTTTCAAAGTAGTATTCAGCCAAGGCAAAGTGCGCTTCCCCAACAAAGGAGGAGTTCGGATATCCCTGGGTCAATTGCTCGTAATAATGAGCCCCTTTTTTAACCTCGCCCAATTCAAAATAATTGTATCCTAAGAAGAAAAGCGCCTGACTCATCTTCTCGTCACGAGGGAAGTCCCGTTGGAACCACTCATAAAGCTGCACGGCTTTTTTGTTATACTCCCGCGCCTCCGCAACATCCAGCTTTGGCTTATTTTTGGTTTTTCCAGCCTGGAAGGCGCGCAGTTTCGCATCATAGTCATCTTGCTTGCGAGAGTCGATCAAACCCGCCTTTTCAACATAGAGCTCTGCCAAACGTAGCCAAAGCTCGCCGCGATTCGGGCTGCTTTTAAACTTTTGAGTCAACTTATAGAGTTCTCCGATCTGCTGATCGAGGACTCTTTCGTATTCAGCCTTTTCCCCGCCGCCGGATTCTCTTTGCATGATCTCAGAGGAACGAGGTGGCTTCACAGACTCAAGATTGTAAGACTTCACGCCATCTTTAAAACCAAGATTTGCAGACGGCAAAGACGTGTCCGTCTTGGACATTTGAACTCGCCCCCCGCGGCTGCTTTCTCCGGCCTGCGACAACAACTCGCCCACAGTCTTTTTCTTGACGACCTTTGTGGTTTTTACGGTAGTACCTTGCGCGAAGGCCGCCGGCCCTGCGCAGAGTGCAATCAGAAGACTTGAAACAAGAAGTTGATGCCTGTTGACTTTCATATTTTACTCGCAGCTTTGTTTGCCAAGGTAGTGATAATTTCCAACTTCATCCAACCAGTACTCGCCCTTAAATGGATAGTACTCGTAACCATTTTGAATATAGAACTGACGATCCACCTTTTCGTCGATCTGTTCCGTTCCAATATCCTTTCCGGCGATTTTCTTTTTGATGCTCTCTTTACGACCCGTGATCATCTCATAACGAATAAATCCGGCTTGTTCATAAAGATCACGAAGTTCCACCCTCATATTGAGGAGATGAGCCTTCGCCATGTCACCCACTGCAAACTTCGCATTGCGACTGCGATTGCTAAGGATCTTCAGGGCATATTGTCCCAGTGGTGAAGCACGGAAAGAAGAGTTTGCCTCAACCCGGCTTCTTTCCTGATTCAATTTTTCGATATAATGCATGGATCTTTTCACGTCCCCTTGATCCAAAACGTGACGAAGAACGATGTAAGGTAAACGTAAGTTCGCGCTTTTCTCTGTCGTCTTCATAAAGTGAGCCTTCTCAACTTCCGCATAGAAAGCGCTGGCTTCTGTGGTCGTCTTTAAGAAGTCTCCGATTCTGGTACGAACCGGCCCGTAAGTCTTTTCAAAAAGACTTAGAACCTTTTCCATCTCGTCGTACTTACAGATGTAGAGGTAAACGATGGAACGAAGAAGTAAACTCTCCGGCATATAAAAGTCTTCATAATATGCCGAATGGAGAGTTTGGAAATTACTTAAAGCCGAACGGAAGCGAGCCGCACGAAGCATGGCCCAACTTTGTTCAAAAATCGCGTCATGCCACATGATAGTATCTCGTGGCACCTGCGAATAGGCCTCAATAGAAGCCTCCCAATCTTGCTTTTGATAAAGAGCCCGCGCCAAGCCGATTTGCGCCGCCACTCTGTTCGTATCAGTGACGGGAGCCTTTCGGCGAGCGTCTAACATCTTGTTGAAAGTGCCGATGGCCAATGCCGGCTGATTGGCTTCAAGTTCGGCCAGACCCTTGCTGTAAAGAGCTTGGAAATAATAACTGCTGCCATAACTCACACGACCAAAAAGCTCGGCCGCCTGCCCAAACTCACGATTGCGCAGTTTGATCTCACCCAAACGGAAGTGGATCATGTCCTTCAAGTTGGCTGGGAAATCATTAAGATCCACCCGTGAAATCGCATAGTTTAAGATCGTGTCGTCACCCAAGCTGTCGGCCACAATCGAAAGCTTTTCAATCGCCATCTTAGAGTATTTTGGATGTTTTGTGCGAATCACGTCGACAAACTGGAAGGCCGCCGTCTGGTACATCTTCAGTTCGATCAACATAGTTCCCAGAATGTATTTTATTTGCGGACGTTCATCGGCCAATTCAGAACGTCGACTGAGAGAAAATAATGAGTTCGCCGCGGACTCATACTGCCCCCCTTGCGCCATCCGCAGAGCATTGCTCAACTGATTGCGCAAAGTAGCCTCACGTGAATTCGACGGAATCACCGGCGCTGCTCGACGAGGAGTGAGTTGTTTTGAATTTGCCTTACGTTGCGCCGAACTTGTCGTCGGCATAACAAAACTTGCGACAATCAGGAGTAGTAATAATTTCTTCATCGGTAACTAGCCTCCGGAAAGAACCAACTCATACCCACGGTCAGGAAGAGATTGTTGAAAGAGTTTGTCGAACCATCAATGCCGGTCGCATTAAAGAAGTTCCAGCTAAAGTCCCAGCGAACTGCATAAGCCTTGGAAAGCGCAAAAATCTGACCTGTCGCTAAATGGATCGTCCCAGCATTTTCCCCCGCCTGGGTGTTGGTCGTTCCGTAACCCGCCGAGAAATAAAGATCAAAAGGAACGATCTTTTCATTAAACCAAGTCATTTTCCCGTAAATGGGGATATACATCAGGTCCAAACCCGCGAAGGACTTTGGATAAACCAAGTTTTC
>JAHRXB010000060.1 GCA_019104905.1 Bdellovibrio sp. | reverse complement strand
ACTACTGGATTGAACACGTTCACCCTTTGGCCTTCTTTGGCTACATCCTTTTCTTAGAAAGCCTGGCTTGCGACTATGGCCCCAAGCTCGCTGAGAAAATCGAAAAGATCCATGGTCCTAAATCCATCAGCTTCCTTAAAGTACACTCTGACGCAGACATCGAACACGTTCGCGATGCGATCGAAAGAGTTCAAAAGCTGCCTTTGGAGCAACAAAAGTTGATTCAGGAAAATCTGAAACTGACTTATTCTTTGTATTGGGACATCTGCCAACAGGCCTTGGCAATGGCGACTGACAAAAAAACAAAAGCGGCTTAAAAGCCGCTTTTCCATCGGTGGACTTGTCGGATATCCCCTAGTTATCAAGAACTCGGGGAATCTCCGTCACAATCACCGCGACCGGCCTTTTATTCTTGAATAAAGGGCCCATCACTCCAAACTGCACTTCCATAACCAGTCGATCTTGAGAGTCGATTTCTTTCACAACATGCACTGGAACCTGGGGAATAAAGTTTTCTTTCAACTCGCCGCTAAAAACCTTCGCCGCATAATCATAAATAATTTCTGTGATCTTTGGATCGCGGTCGTAATTAAACCACCACTCTTTAGCATGCAGCTCTTCCAGACTGTAGGAGCAATACTTAAAGAAGTTTAAATTTCTAAAAAGTTGTACACTTTCATTCGAGTAGATCTCTATCACTGCCTCTTTATCAAAATGCTGAAAAAGATCCGAGCGCGGAATCAGTCCTAACTTCCCTAAAGCCCGCCACAAAAATGACGGTCCATCACTCAAGGTGTACCCCTCACTCATTTGTTCACGGCAGAGCTCACAATAGAAACTCAAACTTTGATTAACTGACTTCTTCTTTTCTTCTGTCAACCGAGAGAAATAAGGAAGGCCCTCAAGATAACCTTTGATATAGATCCCCTCTGTCGCCAAGAGCATCGACAAACGTTGAGCTAAAGACTTAAATTTTTCGTCCTCCGCAGGAGACACAGACTGACTGATATGAACCTCTAAAGACATAAACACAACCTTGTTGTAATACAAGAGTATCTTATTTCAAAGACAACAACGATGTCCAAATAAATGGCAAAAAAAATGGGAGTTTAGATAAAACTCCCATTTCTAAAATTTAATTGTAATAAACAAACGCGGCTTAAACGTTCTTATTGAGGAAATCCAAGATCGCATCTTTAGGATGATTCCCTACCAACTGACCGATTTCACTTCCACCTTTGAAAAGCAACATCGCTGGAATACCACGAATGCCGTATTTTCCAGGAGTGCCAGGGTTCTCGTCCACGTTGACCTTTACAATTTTAACTTTCGCGCCCAACTCTTGAGCGACCTCTTCCAATTTAGGAGCCAAAGCACGACAAGGTCCGCACCACTCTGCCCAGAAATCCACTAGGACGGGTGTTGAAGAATTCAATACTTCTGTTTCAAAGGAACTGTCAGTGACTGGCTTAGTATATGTGCCCATGAATGGCCTCCGTAATCTTCTCTTAATTTGAACGCCAATACGTCTATCGTCAAGGTGGCAGAGTAGCAATTATTTTTTAAACAGAGCCTTGGTAAACTCTTGGCGTAACTTGTCCAAATCTTCGATATTTTGACTATCCCAGTCACTTGCCAATTGGCGCTGCCGGCGACGAGTTTCAACTCGAGTCAGCGTACTTTTTGGAGAAACTTTCACATCTGAAACCAGAGCGCTGTACTTGGCAACTCGATCTTTCAAGCCTTCCTGGGACTTTTCTAACTCCTGGCGAGCCCGCGCTACGATCTCATCCATGGGTTGTTCCGGCTCCACGGTCGTTTGTTCATCAACAGAGGAAACCTCCACACGCTCCACTTCGGGAACGCCTCCCCCTAAAAGTTCTCGTTCTAAAGACTTTAAATCGACATCAGGAAAAGCCTCGGAAGAGTCTCCAGCAAGAGACGCTTCTTTAGTTGCTTCAGAAACACGATCTCCGAATCTGAAAGAAGGTTTTTCCTGTTGTTCTTCATCACTTAAGAGAAACTCTTCAGAGTTTTCATGAATTCTTTCAGAGCGTAAAGAAGCCTCATCAGACTCACCTTCACCCGCAACAGAGCCCTTAACGTATATCGCTTCATCCTCGGGAGAGTATTTCCCGCCCACTCCCCCCGGAGCCCCGGACGCCGTCTTTTGGGGACTCTCGACATGCATCGCCTTATTTAAACGCTCCAACAAAACCGCTTCGTCATGCCCTAAGATCTTTCCAATAACTTGAACCAAACGAACCGGCGGAACTGGAGACTCCAAGATCATATCGACCCGGATGCGAATAAGATCTTGCGGGTTGGGTTTAAAATTTGCCGGAAAAATAAGCACAGCTTTCCCTTGCCAGCGATGCATCTCTTTAAGACGCTTCCCGACTCCCAGGGAACTGACCTTACCACCACGCCCCGCACCAACAACAAGATCCGGATTAAACGCCAAAACCTGTTCCGCCATTGAATATTCGCTCGAAAGACCAATGACGTCGAAGCCCACTTTTTTAAGAGTTCCCTCTACGGACATCAAGTCTGCATAATCCTCATAAACCAAAAGAATCTTGTTCATGACATTATTGTCGGATAAGGAATCTATAGGGTCAATAAGGCTTCAACTGGACAATGGACGCGATGACTCTGCCCCTTGGACAGTCTACAATTAAATCTCACATGGAGACTTGTTTTTGAGTATCTTTCACGGAAAAAAAGCCGCCCAGTATATCTTCTTTGAGATGCTTCCCAGCTTTATTTTGGGATTATTGGTCTTCATCTCAATCATATTGATGTTCCAAGTTCTCCGCCTAACGGAGTTCGCTTTGGTTCACGGAGTCACCTTAAAGACGATTGCCCAGATTATTGGCTATATCGTCATATCTTTACTCCCGATTCTCTTTCCAATGGCGTTGTTATTTTCGGTCCTGCTCACCTATGGACGCCTCAGCCAGGACTCCGAGATTGTCGCTCTTAAAGCCTCCGGGCTCCCCATGGGGACTCTTCTACTCCCCGCTGTTATCTTAGCAACTTTTGTCGGAATCATTTCTGCGCAGATGTCATTCAACATCGCTCCATGGGGAAATCGCCAATTCGAAGTTCTCTACTCGCGCTTGGCCAACACCAAGGCGGGAGCGGTTATTAAAGAAGGCACTTTCTCTGAAGGATTTTTCGACATGGTGGTTTACGCCAACGAGGTCAATTCCGATAAAGGGCTTTTAAAAAATGTTTTTATCTACGACGAAAAAACCGGAGACGTCCCGCTAACCATTATCTCTAAGGAAGGACAAATCATTCCTGACCCGGAACGCCCGGGACACGAGGTCCTTCTGCGCTTAAAATCTGGAGAGATTCATCGCCAAGCCAAAACTCACACAAAAATCAGCTTTGACACCTACGACGTGCATTTTTCAGAACCTCTGAACCTTGAGGAAAAAGCGAAATCTCCGCAATCTCTGACCCTGGAGGAGGTTCGCAATCGACTTAAGGAGGACATCAAGGATCCTGAAATGGAGCGCACACTGCGCACGGAGCTTCACAAACGCTGGGCCATTGCCGTCCTCTGCTTAGTCTTTGCGTTGATCGGAGTTGGCCTGGGCACCACCACAAATCGCCGTGCAGCCAAAGCCGGAGGCATGATTGTTTGCATCGGTTTGATTATTTTTTACTGGATTCTTTATGTCGCAGCCGAAGGAATGGCTCGCAATGGCTCCATGCCTGTAGCACTCGCAATCTGGGCACCGAATCTTATTTTTGGAGCTTTAGGTTTGGAATCTTTAAGAAGAAATTGGAACTAAGGGCGGCGACTAAAAAATTAGAGCGATGCAGTAGCATCCATACTACCACGGTCATCCTTGACCACATCGCCCCTCCCTTAAATCAAATGGTAGGGGCAATCCCTCGACCATGCAAAAGATTTTTTTAGATCATTTCATTTTTTTCTTAAGAATTTTGGCAACTTAGAGAGGCCACTATAGGTAGTGCGGCACTTGTTTTGACATCACTACCCCTGCTGGATCCGTCTTTTTATGCTGCAACTCAGAAGTAAAGTATATGGATAAATCTTGGGCATCGCGAATCAATAACGCGCCCTCCATGAGCAAATCAAGACTTCCCGAAAAGTGAGGATCCTGCGGATGCCCCGGCACAACCCACACAGGCCTA
>JAHRXB010000047.1 GCA_019104905.1 Bdellovibrio sp. | reverse complement strand
TCGGCAAAAAGTTTGGTGATGTGAACAATCCTCTTTTGGTGTCGGTTCGTTCGGGTGCTCGCGCTTCTATGCCGGGCATGATGGATACCATCTTGAACTTGGGTTTGAATGACCAGACGGTGGAAGGACTTGCGAAGTCTTCCAACAACCCTCGTTTTGCCTGGGACTCTTATCGTCGTTTTATTCAAATGTACTCTGACGTGGTGATGGGGATGAACTCCTCTCTTCTGGATGTAACTCTTGAAGATCTGAAAGAAGAAAAACACTACAAACTCGACACGGAAATGAATGTCGATGATTTGAAACTTCTTGTAAAAAAATTCAAAGATCTTGTTCATCAAATGACGGGTCAGTCTTTCCCGACAGATCCTTGGGAACAACTGTGGGGAGCCGTTTCTGCGGTTTTCCGTTCATGGAATACGCCTCGTGCAATCACTTATCGTGAACTTCACTCGATCCCTGCAAGTTGGGGAACGGCCGTGAATGTTCAGTCCATGGTTTTCGGAAACATGGGAGATGACTCGGCAACAGGCGTGGCGTTCACGCGCAATCCTTCAACAGGGGAAAAAGCCTTCTTCGGAGAGTTTTTGATCAACGCTCAAGGCGAAGACGTGGTGGCGGGAATTCGCACACCACAGCCGATCACCAAGGCCGCAGCGGCGCTTGCGGGTGTGCAATCTTTGGAAGAGGCTTTGCCTCAAGCCTATGCGCAGCTGGTGGAAATCTACAAAAAATTGGAAGCTCACTATCGCGATATGCAAGACATCGAGTTCACTATTGAGCGGGGTGTTTTGTGGATGCTGCAAACTCGTAATGGGAAAAGAACGGCAGCCGCGGCTTTGAAAATCGCTTGCGACATGATCGACGAAAAATTGATCACGGAAGATGAAGCGATCTTGCGTTTAGATCCACAAGCTCTTGATCAGCTTTTGCATCCAACACTGGACCCTAAGGCGGCGAAGACTTTGTTGGCGAAAGGTTTGCCAGCGTCTCCGGGAGGCGTGAACGGTCAAATCGTATTCACTTCGGAAGAAGCTGTTGAATGGAAAGAACAAGGTAAGAAAGTTATTCTAGTTCGCGTTGAGACTTCGCCTGAAGACATCGCCGGCATGGTGGCAGCCCAAGGAATCTTCACAACCCGTGGAGGCATGACCTCGCATGCCGCTGTTGTGGCTCGTGGTATGGGCAAGTGCTGTGTCGCTGGTTGCGGAGAAGTGGAAGTTGATTATCGCACAGAGACTATGAAAGTGAAAGGCTACGTTCTTAAAAAGGGCGACGTGATCACTTTGGATGGCTCGACGGGTGAAGTGTTCTTAGGTGAAGTAAAAACCATTGAACCAAAATTGGAAGGCACTTTTGAACGTATCATGACGATTGCAGATCGTCTTCGTCGTCTGAAAGTTCGCACCAATGCGGATACTCCGAAAGATGCAGAAACAGCCCGTCGCTTCGGCGCGGAAGGTATTGGTCTTTGCCGTACAGAGCACATGTTCTTCGGCGCAGATCGTATCGATGCGGTTCGCGAGATGATCATTGCCGACAACAGATCCGATCGAGAAAAGGCTTTGGCGAAACTTTTGCCAATGCAAAGGGACGACTTCTATCAACTCTTTAAGATCATGGACGGCTTGCCAGTGACCATCCGTTTGTTGGATCCTCCTTTGCACGAGTTCGTTCCTCACACTGACGAAGAGACCAAAGAATTGGCGAAACGTATTGGTATGGATGCGGACCGCTTGCGTTCAAAAGTTAAAGCTTTGCATGAGTTCAATCCTATGTTGGGTCACCGTGGTTGCCGTTTGGCGATCACTTATCCTGAGATCTATCAAATGCAGGTGCGCGCGATTGCTGAAGCGGCCTCGATGTTGGTGGCAGAAGGTCAGAAGTTAACTCCTGAAATCATGATTCCTTTGGTGGCGACGGACAAAGAATTGGATACGCTTCGTATTTTGACAATCAACGAGGTGAAGAAAGTTCAGTCCGAGAAAAACGTGAAGTTTGACTACCACGTAGGAACGATGATTGAGCTTCCACGTGCCGCGATCACTGCGGATGCGATTGCGGAGCATGCGGACTTCTTTAGTTTCGGTACCAACGATTTGACCCAGACGACTTTGGGACTTTCTCGTGATGACTCGGGTCGTTTCTTGGGTTCTTACGTGTCTTCAGGAATCTTGCCTAAAGATCCGTTCATGTCGATTGATCAAGTGGGTGTAGGATCTTTAGTGAAAATGGGAACAGATCTTGGTCGTCGCACCAAGCCCGATCTGAAAGTCGGCGTGTGCGGTGAACATGGTGGTGATCCTGAGTCTATTGAGTTCTTCCACCGTGTCGGACTTGATTACGTATCGTGCTCTCCGTTCCGCGTTCCTATCGCTCGTTTAGCGGCGGCTCGTGCTGCTTTAATGGGTAAAAAAGTTCATTAGTTCTTGTGAACTCCCTTTCGTTTCGGAAGGGAGTTCTTCTTTGGGGCCTTTTCAGCGAAGGTCTATTCACTGTCAAAACTGCGAATCTGAGTCTCGAGCTCTTCCATCCGTCGAGTGAAATCTTTCAGTTTTGCGACCGTTTTCTTGAGATGCTCATTTTGATGAGCCTCCCCAATGACCACTCCGCCGCCAAACATACGATTTTCAAGTTGAAAGATTATTTCTTTGTTTGAGGCAACGAGCTGGCGCATTGAGACTAAAAGTGCATCATTTGAATCCTTCGGCATTTGTCCACCTATCTGTGAAAGATTGATTCGAATTGAGAAGTCAAAATTGAAAAACTTTGAGCAAGAGGGAACTGCAGCCTTTTCCCTCAAAACAATCTAAAACACTGCAGCTGTCTTTGGGCTTTTTAGTACGACACTCTTGAACAAGACTGGAAAGGACGAAATGGATGTTCTTCAGTTTTTTAATTTCCATTTCAATCTCTTCAAGATAGCTGACGGTTTTGCCATGAAGTTCATTGCAGGGGGCTTCTTTGGTTGCCCTCAGTTTTAGAAGATCGTTGATGGCGGCCAGGGAAAACCCCAAAGATTGCGCGCGTTTTACAAATTGAATGGTGTTTACGGATCCAATGTCGTAAACCCGGTACCCGGATGTCGTTCGAGCCACAGGCTTTAAGAGCCCCAATCGTTCGTAGTAGCGAATTGTCTCGATACTGACGCCGGATCTCTTTGAAAGTTCGCCTATGGACAATGTCACTTCGGCATTATTCATAGTTCTCATTTTAAAGCCTGTAGCACACTCCAGACTCAAGCTCTTTTATTGCCAAGGTGATAACTTGGACCTGTTTAGGGGAGGGGGCTGAATAATGACAAAAAAAAATCATATTTCATGATCTTTCAACAAGGCCCCAAGATTTCATTCCTCTTCCCGGCAAAGCGTTTTTAGTCTGTCTAGATCAACTAAAAATCTTTCAAGGAGCTGTTATGGCA